>NZ_JBLKKY010000042.1:0-41263 GCF_059438195.1 Paraconexibacter sp. | reverse complement strand
CGCGCCTGCGAGCACGGCCGTGCCGACGACGATCGCGCAGAGCAGCGCGAGCACGATGCCGACGACGAGCAGGACGCCGAACCCCCGGACCATCGGGACGGGGCTGAGGACGAGGACGAGGAACCCGCCCGCGGTCGCCGCAGCCGCCGTGACGACGGTCGGCGCCCCGCGACGGAGCACGCCCTCGACGGCGCCGTCGACGTCGCCGTCGGGCGTCGCCGCGCGATGCTCCTCGATGCGGGCATGGAGCTGGATCGCGTAGTCGACGCCGAGCCCGATGAGGATCGGGAGCACGGCGAGCGACGCCATCGTCAGCCCGGCGCCCGCGAGGGAGAGCGTGCCGAACGTCAGGCCCGTCGCGGCGAGCGCGACGACGAGCGGCAGCAGACGCAGCCGCTGGCGGAAGACGACCGCGAGCGTGAACGCCATGACGAGCAGCGACGCGACGAGAAGCGGCGGGATCGCGTCCGTGATCGCGTCCGTGAGATCCGAGATGACGACCGGCGCCCCGGTGACGAGGTAGGCGCCGCCGCCGTCCTCGAGCGTCCACTCCGGCATGGCGACCGCCGCCCGCACGTCGGCGATCGCCTGCCGGCGCTCCGACTCGGAGAGGTCGGGCCGCATGCGGACCTGGATGAGCGCCGACTCGCAGCTCGGGAAGATCGACGCGAAGCGCGCCTTCGGGCACCCCGCCGGACGCTCCTCGTCGAAGACGATCCGCGAGATGAAGTCGGGGTTGTCGATGCGCGGCAGGGAGTTGAGCCCGAGCCCGTAGCGGACGGCGAGCTGGAGGAGGCCGCGGGTGAACTCCTCGCCGACCGCCTGCTCGGCGCGCTCCCCGGCGCGCTGCACCTCGGCGTCGCTCTTGCCCTCCTCGCGCGCCTTCTCGCGCGCTTGCTCCGCCGCCTGCTGCGCCTGCTGCGCCGTCGCCTGCTGCTGCGCGGCGAACTGCGTCGCGATCTGGTTGACGGCCTCGTTGAGGAACGTCCCGGGGCCGAAGACGACCTTCGCCGGCTTCGTCGCCGCGAGGCGCGCGCACGGTCCCCCGGGGCCGCCGGGAGGCTCGACGCCCTCGGGCGCGTTGCCCGACAGGCAGCCCTCGAGGCCGATGATGCGCTGGAGGTCCGCCGTGAGGACGCTGAACCGCAGCGGCTGCTGCACGAGGACGGCGACCGCCTCGTCGCCGAAGCTCTCGCGGAACTCCGCGGTCGCCGCGTAGGAGTCGTTGCCCTGACCGACGAGCGTCTCGGTCGTCGCGGTCGGCTCGAGCCGCAGCGCGAGCAGCGAGAAGAGGAGGACGAGCGCGCCGACGGTGAGGACGGCACGCAGGGGGCGGGCGGCGGCCGCGCGCATCAGCGGCGCGACGAGACGGGTGATCATGCGGCGCGCGTTCCCTCCACGCCGTCACGGTAGCGACGGCGTGCGCGTTCGGAGCCGCTTGCCGCGGCGCCGATCGCGGAGGGAGGGGACGGGTCGTCAGTCCATCGTGAGCGGGCCCATGGACTCGCCCGAGAGGAACTGCCGGATGAAGGGGTTCTCCGAGTTGAGCATCTCCTGCGCGGGACCGGCCTCGACGATGCGGCCCTTCCAGAGCACCGAGATGTACTCGGCGACCCGGCGGCAGGTCATGATGTCGTGCGAGATGATCGCGAAGGCCGGGAGGTGCGGCTTGTTGCGCGCCCTCGCGTCGTTCATCGTCTCCTCGTGGATCTCCTGGATGAGCTCGCCGAGAAGAGCCGTCCGGACGGGGTCGAGACCGGAGTCCGGCTCGTCGAAGAGGACGATGTCCGGGTCGAGGACGAGGGCGCGGGCGAAGCCGGCGCGCTTGCGCATGCCGCCCGAGAGCTCGTTCGGGAACTTGTCCTTCGCCGCGCCGAGACCGACCTCCTCCATGCGGCGGTTGACGATGTCGGCGATCTCGCTCTCGCTCTTCTCCGTGTGCTGGCGGAGCGGGAACGCGACATTGTCGAAGATGTTCATCGAGCCGAAGAGCGCGCCGTCCTGGAAGAGGACGCCGAACTTCTTGCGCATCTCGAACAGCTCCTCGTCGGGCATGTTCGGCACGGACTCGCCGTGGACGAGGACGTCGCCCTGGTCGGGGTAGAGGAGGCCGACCATGTGCTTGATGCAGACGGACTTGCCGGTGCCCGACGGGCCGAGGATCATCGAGATCGTCCCCTCGGGGATCCCCATGTTCACGCCCTTGAGGATCTGGTTGCGGCCGAACGCCTTGTGGACGTCGATGAACTCGACGGCGTCGGGGAACTCGGTCCGCGTCGTCTTGTAGGTGTGCCACTGGTACTCCTCATCGCCATCCGGCTCGTTGACGATGGAGACGCGGCCGGCCTGGCCGCGCTGCTCGGCGGCAGCGGCGGGCTGCTCCTGGGTCCCCGGCTCGTCCTCGGCCCAGGGCGCGAGGTCGTCGCTCGCCGCGGAGGCGGGATCGTCGACGGCAGGGGCCTCGTCGGCCATCCAGTCGTCGGTCTCGGGACGCTCGCGCTCGTCGCGCTCGTCCCGTCCCTCGTCGTCTCCCGACCCCCACTTCGGAATGCGCGGCATCTCTCTTAACCTCCGATCGGAGCGCGCGGATTCGCGCCCCAGAAGAGCTGTGTCCCGAGCATCCCGATGAGATGCACGAGGACGATGTTCAACACCATTGACTTCGCGGTCGCCGTCCCGACGCCGACCGGACCTCCGCTCGCGTGGTAGCCGTAGTAGCACCCCACGAGGACGATGACCGTCGCCATCGACATGCCCTTGATGACGCTGTAGAGCAGGTCTGGCGGATTCTGGAACATCCAGAAGATGAGGAAGAAGCCGCCCGAGGACACCTCGCCGATCTGCTCGACCACCGCGAGGTAGCTCGCGAAGAAGCCGGCGCCGACGGCGGCGATGTACATGAAGGGCAGCACGAGCCACGAGGCGAGCAGGCGCGTCGCGCAGAGGAAGAGCGTCGAGTCGATGCCCATCACCTCGAGGGCGTCGATCTCGTCGGAGATCCGCATGGACCCGAGCTCCGCGACGATGCCGGTGCCCACCTTCGCGGCCATCATGTAGCCGAAGGCGTAGGGGACGAGCTCCCGCAGGTCGCACCAGGCGGAGAAGACGCCGGCGTAGGCGGGGGCGCCGACCGAGCGGTTGAAGTACGCGCCCTCGATGCCGCACTGGAGGCCGATGATGAAGACGAGGCCCCAGATGACGAGCGTCGAGCTGAGGATGAGGATGCCGCACTGGCGCAGCGCCTCGCCGAAGAACTTGAGGACGCGCAGGCTGTAGACCTGCCCGACGATCTTGCCGCAGAACTTCGCGATCTCCCCGAAGGTGGCGATCCAGTCGCGCGGGACGGCGAGCCAGCCGGGCATCAGCGGATCACCGTGATCTCGGGGTTCGTCGCGAGCAGCGTCTGGGTGAACACGTAGTTGAACGCGAAGACGCCGAGGAAGGCGATGACGACCGCCTGGTTGACGGCTCTGCCCACCCCCTCGGCGCCACCGGACGCGGTCATCCCCTTGTAACAGCAGACGATCGCGATGATGGCACCGAACATCGTGCACTTGAGGACGGACCCCCAGAGGTCCGTGACGGAGGCGTTCGTGAAGAAGGTCGCCCAGAACGGGCCGAGCGGCGCGCCGTTGACGAGCGTCGCGAGGATGCCGCCGAAGATGCCGAAGAGGAGCGCGTAGACGTCGAAGAGGCCCGTGACGAGCATGAGCGCGAGGAACCTCGGCACGACGAGGTTCTTCACGGGGTCGACGCCGAGCACCTGGAGAGCGTCCAGCTCCTCGCGGATCTTGCGGGCGCCGAGATCCGCCGTGATCGCCGTGCCGGCGACGCCGGCGAGGACGATCGCGGTGACGAACGGGGCGAACTCGCGGATCGACGCGAGGACGAAGAAGCCGCCGAGCCGGTCGATCGCGCCGAAGAGGACGAGGAAGTTCGCCGCCTGCAGCCCCGGCGCGCCGTACCCGAAGGCGACGGTCGAGACGAGGAGCGGGAACCAGCAGAGCCGCAGCGTGAACAGGAACTGCTGCACGAACTCGCCGCCGTACGGATACGGAGGTCGCAGGGTCGACACGATCGTCTTCCCCGTCAGGATCATCATGTCCCCGACCTCTTCGAGCAGGTTCTTCGTCGGAAGAAACGCTCGATCGGCGACGTTGCGTACCACTTGCCTGTCCCCTCCTCAGGGCGAGATCCGACGCCGATCCCGGCGCCGGGGTCGGCAGTGTATGCGACCGCGCGGATCGCTGACAAACGAGAACCGGCGGCAGCGCGCCGTTTCGGGGTGTCACCCACGCGGGTGGACGCTCATCCCCCTTGCGGGAGAGAGCGGCGGGGTTCCGTGCGAAGCGACGCGAACCGGCCTTCGGGCGCCCCGGCTTCTGGTAC
This sequence comes from Paraconexibacter sp., assembly GCF_059438195.1. NCBI lineage: Bacteria > Bacillati > Actinomycetota > Thermoleophilia > Solirubrobacterales > Paraconexibacteraceae > Paraconexibacter > Paraconexibacter sp. The sequence goes on along the minus strand of NZ_JBLKKY010000042.1, from coordinate 36,874 downwards.
GTTCCGCGCCGGATGAGGAGGGGAACGCGAATCGGGTCGGTCGTCGCTGCCACCGTCGCCCTCGCCGTCGCGGGCTGCGGCGGGGACGAGCGTCAGGACGCGAACGAGCCGAGCGGCACGTACACGGTCGAGGTCGTCGAGGCCTCGTTCCCGGAGGAGCAGTCGCTCGCCGAGCCGACCGAGATGGAGATCACCGTCCGCAACGCGGACACCAAGCCCGTCCCGGTCGTCGCCGTCACGATCGACTCCTTCTCGCGGGACTCCGAGCAGCCCGACCTCGCCGACCCCTCGCGGCCGATCTGGGTCGTCGACGAGGAGCCCGAGGGCGGCGTCTCGGCCTACACGGGCACCTGGTCGCTCGGCGAGCTCGCCCCCGGCAAGACGCGCACCTTCCGCTGGGCGGTCACCCCGGTCGAGGCGGGGACGCACACGGTCGGCTACCGCGTCGCGGCGGGCCTCGACGGGGAGGCGAAGGCGCAGCTCCCGGACGGCGGCGCCCCCGAGGGCTCCTTCGAGGTCGTCATCGACGAGGAGCCCGCGCAGGCGCGCGTCGACCCGCGGACCGGCGAGGTCGAGCGGGTCGAGCCCGACGAGGGCTGACCGCGGGCCGGCGGACCGGGCTCCCGCGTCCGCCGATCTCCCTCACTTCGGGAGCCGCGGCGCGATGATGCGATAGGCCTTGAGCCCGAGCCCGAGGCGCTCGCGGTCCTCGCTGAGCATGGGATCGAGCCCGGTGAGCTCCTTCACCCGCTCGAGCCGGTAGGCGACGGTGTGGCGGTGGGCGTAGATCGTCGCCGCCGTCGCGTTCATGTTGCAGTTCTGGTCGAGATAGGCCTCGAGCGTCCCGACGAGGTCCGTCCGGTACTGGTCGTCGTAGCGGACGATCGGCGCGACGGTGTCCTCGTAGAAGCTCCGGACCTCCTCGGGGTGCGACGCGAGGACGCGGAAGAGGAGCCGGTAGGTCCCCGTCCCGATGTCGCGCGAGTCGAGGCCGCTCACGCCCTCGCTCTGCCGCAGGACGTCGAGGACGAGCTCGGCCTCCTGGATCGCGCGCGCGAACTCGCCGGGGTCCGCGTAGAAGCTCGAGAGGCCCACCGTGCCGTAGCGACCGAGCCGCTGCGCGAGGCGCCGCGCCCGCTCGAGCGTCGCCTCCGGCGCATCGTCGCCGCCGGCCGCCGGCAGCAGGGCGTACACGCGGTCCTCGATGAGCTGCGCGAGCGCGCCGGGCTCGTCGCCGTCGATGATCGCGACGACGTGGCGCGGGCGGTCGGTCCGCAGCTCGGCGCACAGGACGACGCAGCCTCGCGAGAGGTCGCAGCCGAGCCGGTCGGCACGCCGGACGATCTCGCGCGGCTCGAGGTCGGGCCGCGCGCGGAGGTCCTCGAGGAAGGAGCCTCGGAGGTTCTGCTCGACCTCCTCCTTCGCCTCCTCGATGGCGACCTCGGTGAGCGACGCGACCGCCGCGAGGTGGAGGTACTCGCCCGCGTCCGCCGCGGGAGTGCATCCGGGATGCGCGAGGAGCACGACCGCGCCGACGGCCTCGTCCCCGCTGAGGATCGGGACCTCGGTGAGCAGCACCTCGGGCACCTCCGTGAGAGGCCCGTCCGGGACCTTCGTGCGCTCCGCGACGTAGCTGCGGACGACCGCGAGCGTCTCCTCGGGCACGTCCTCCCCGCCGCTCACGGCGGTGACGCCGAGTCGCGGGACGACGATGACGACCGGCGCGCCCGCCGCCTCCGCAGCGAGGTCCGCGACGCGTCCGAGCCCGTCACCGCCGAGGACGGCCTCCACCATCTCGAGATGGACGGCACGCAGACGCGCGACGAGCTCTGCGGCGGGGGGTGTGGGTGGCGTGGGCGGGGCGGGGACGGGCTCGGGCATCGGCGCGAGGGAGGGTCGGAGGGGCGCGGAAAGAGAGCGGGGCGGCGGGATCGCTGTCGCGTTCCCGCCGCCCCGGTGGACCGTGGGCCTGTGGCCTGTCGCTACGCGGAGGTCGCCGCGGCGTCCGGGTGAGCCTGGAGGATCTCCTCCCCCGCCTCGCCCGTCCTCACGCGGTAGGCCTCGTCGACCGGCAGGACGAACACCTTCCCGTCACCGACGGCGCCGGTCCGGCCGTGCTTGAGGATCGTGTCCACGATCGTCTGCACGTCCTTCTCGGCCACGACGCACTCCAGCTTCACCTTCGGCCGGAGGTAGTTCGTGAGCTCAGCGCCGCGGTAGCGCTCGGTGATGCCCTTCTGCCGACCGGAGCCCTTGACCTCGCTGATGCTCAGCGACGGGAACCCCAGCTCGAGGAGCTCGAGCCGGATCGGCTCGAAGGCCTCGTGGCGGATGAAGGCCTCGACCTTCTTCACGCCGTCACCTCCTTCGTCGTCGTTGCGGGAGCCGCTCCGCTCAGCGCGGAGCTGGCCGGAGCCGCACCGTAGCCGACGAGCTCGGGCGCCGGGATGAACTGCTCCGGGTAGCCGTACATGCCGTGATCGGTGATGTCGAGGCCCGCCTCCTCGGCGTCCTCGTCCACCCTCAGCCCGACCGTCACCTTGATGAGGTAGAAGGTCGCGTAGGAGAGGATGAAGACGGCGCCGAACGTGAGGAGCACGGCGAGCGCCTGCGAGATGAGCTGCGACGCCGAGCCGCTGTAGAAGAGGCCCTGGTTGACCTCGTCGACGAGACGCGGCGAGGCGAAGAGCCCGGCTGCGAGCGTGCCCCAGATGCCGGCGAGACCGTGTGCCGAGAGCGCGCCGACCGGATCGTCGAGCTTGATCCGCTCGAAGAAGTAGACGCCGTAGACGACGACGAAGCCGCCGATGAGGCCGATGATCGGGGCCGCCCAGAACTCGATGTAGCCGGACGGGGCCGTGATCGCGACGAGGCCGCCGATCGCGCCGTTGCCGCACATGCCGACGTCGAGGGTCTTCGTCTTCATCCAGACGAGCAGCGACGCTCCGATGACGCCCGCGGCGGCACCGAGGTTCGTCACGACGATGATCTCCGCGAACTGGCTGCCCGCGGCGCTGACCGTCGAGCCGGCGTTGAAGCCGAACCACCCGAGCCAGAGGATGAGGACGCCGAGGCCGAACAGCGGCATGTTGTGGCCGGGGATCGCCCGCGGCTTGCCGTCGGGGCCGTACTTGCCCTTGCGCGGCCCGAGGAGCAGGAGCGCCGCGAGCGCCGCCGTGGCGCCGGTGAGGTGGACGACCGACGAGCCCGCGAAGTCGAGGACGCCGTCGCCGATCTCGGCGAAGACGCCGCCGCCGAAGCCCCAGTGGGCGATGAGCGGGTAGATGACGCCCGCGAACACGAGGGCGAAGATCGGGTAGACGATGAACTTGATCCGCTCGAGCGTCGTGCCCCACACGATCGCGAGCGACACGGCCGCGAACATGAACTGGAACACGAAGAACGCGGCTCCCCCGTCGACGCCCGCGCCTGCGGCGACGCCGTCGACCTCGCGGCCGAACTGGAAGAAGAAGCCCGTGTCGCCGGCGAGAGTCGCCGCACCGCCGAACGCGATCGCGAACCCGCAGGCCCACCACGCGATCGAGGCGACGGAGAAGTTGATGAGGATCTTCGCGATCCCCGTCCCGACGTTCTTGCCACGCGAGAAGCCGATCTCGAGGAACGCGAAGCCCGCCTGCATGAAGAAGACGAGCACCGTCGCGACGATCACCCACGTGGTGTCGACGGACGCGGCGACCTCGGCGATGTTCGGCGGCGCGTCCTGCGCGAACGCCGAACCCGGTGCGATCAGTGCGGTCAAGAAGGCCAGGGCGGCCCCCTTGAACGCGATGGAACGACTCATGTACGTCCTCCTGGGTCGAAGTGCCGAACCATCGTCCGGGAGAGGAGGCCGCAGCTCTTTAGCCAGGTGTCGGAACTTCCCCGGGGCCGTTTCGCCAACCGGTCGGAGCCCTCCCGACGCCCGGGCGAAGCCCTCGACGTCGGCTTTGGACATCGGGATAAGGTGCTTGCGAGAATCGCCATCTAGCGTGGTCACCAGTTTCCGCGCGCGGGAATCACCTGTGCGCTCGCCACGTGTCTCAGACGTCCCTTCAGGAGGACTCCCGAACCTCATGCCTCGCACCCGTCAGCACAACGTCACCGCCGCCCAGTGGAGCGCGAACGGCTCCGCGCTCGGCGTCTCCGACCTCACCGCGCCGGGCGCGTCGGTCTTCGGGTCCAACGTCTTCTCCACGGCCGTCCAGCGCGAGCGCCTGCCCAAGCACGTCTTCAAGCAGCTCCAGGCCGCGCTCTCGGAGGGGACGGCGCTCGACGCCTCCCTCGCCGACTCGGTCGCGCAGGCGATGCGCGAGTGGGCGATGGAGAAGGGCGCGACCCACTACACGCACTGGTTCCAGCCGCTGACGAACCTCACCGCCGAGAAGCACGACGGCTTCTTCGAGCCCGTCGGCGACGGCACCGCGATCGCCGAGTTCTCCGGCAAGGAGCTCATCCAGGGCGAGCCGGACGCCTCGTCCTTCCCGACGGGCGGCATCCGCGCGACCTTCGAGGCCCGCGGCTACACGGCGTGGGACCCGACCTCGCCCGCGTTCCTCATGCCGAACCCGAACGGGGCGCTCCTGTGCATCCCCACGGCGTTCGTCTCCTGGACCGGCGAGGCGCTCGACCACAAGACGCCGCTCCTGCGCTCCATGGACGCGATGAGCAAGGCGGCGATGGAGGCGCTCCGCGTCCTCGGCGACGAGCGCTCGCAGCGCGTCTTCACGACGGTCGGGCCGGAGCAGGAGTACTTCCTCATCGACGAGCAGTACTACTACGAGCGGCCCGACCTCTACACGACCGGGCGCACGCTCTTCGGCGCGAAGCCCCCGAAGGGCCACGAGCTCGACGAGCACTACTTCGGGTCGATCCCCGAGCGCGTGCTCGCCTACATGATGGAGGCCGAGGAGGAGCTGCTGAAGCTCGGCGTGCCGATCAAGACCCGGCACAACGAGGTCGCCCCGGCGCAGTACGAGCTGGCGCCGCTGTTCGAGAACTCGAACGTGAGCTCGGACCACCAGCAGCTCACGATGCAGGTCCTCCAGAACGTCGCCCGCCGGTACGGCCTCGTCTGCCTCCTCCACGAGAAGCCGTTCTCCGGCGTCAACGGGTCGGGCAAGCACAACAACTGGTCGATGGGGACCGACACCGGCCACAACCTCCTCGAGCCGGGCGAGACCCCCGTGGAGAACATGCAGTTCATGTTCTTCTGCTCGGCGGTCATCAAGGCGGTGAACAAGCACCAGGCGCTGCTGCGGGCGTCGGTCGCCAACGTCGGCCAGGACCACCGTCTCGGGGCCAACGAGGCCCCGCCGGCGATCATCTCGATCTTCCTCGGCGCCGAGCTCGAGGCGGCGTTCGAGAAGATCGCGACGGGCAAGGGCGGAAGCGCGAAGCGGGGCCTCATGGGCCTCGGCACCGACGTCCTCCCGACGATCCCCAAGCACGGCGGCGACCGCAACCGCACGTCGCCGTTCGCCTTCACCGGCAACAAGTTCGAGTTCCGCGCCGTCGGGTCGAGCATGTCGCTCGGCTTCGTTAACACGGTGCTCAACACGATCGCCGCCGACGCCATCGAGGAGCTCACCGGCGACCTCAAGAAGGAGGTCAAGGCCGCGAAGGGCGACGTCGCGAAGGCCGTCGCCGCGATCGTCAAGCAGGTCTGGACCGAGAACAAGCAGATCGTCTTCGACGGGGACGGCTACTCGGAGGAGTGGCACAAGGAGGCCGAGAAGCGCGGCCTCGTCAACCTCCCGACGACCCCCGACGCGCTGCCGTGGGTCACCCACAAGCAGACCGTCGACGCGTTCAAGAAGTACAAGGTCCTCTCGAAGCGCGAGCTCGAGTCGCGCTACGAGGTCTTCGTCGAGCAGTACTCGACGAAGCTCAACATCGAGGCGGAGACCGCCGCGTCGATGGCGCGGACGATGATCCTCCCGGCGGCGCTCCGCCAGATGGAGCTGCTCGACGACGCCGGCGAGGGGCCGGGCGTCGAGAAGCTCAAGGGCGAGCTCTCGGGCCTCATCGACGATCTCGTCGACGGGATCTTCGCGCTCGAGAAGGCGAACGACCACGACGGTCCCGAGGGCGGCGTCAAGCACGCGATGTACATGCGGGACACCGTGTTCGCCGCGATGAACTCCGTCCGCGAGAGCGCCGACAAGCTCGAGAAGATCGTCGCCGACGACCTCTGGCCGATGCCGAAGTACGCGGAGATCCTCTTCATCAAGTAGCGACTCCGCGACACGAGGCGCAGGACCGAGGGCCCCGCCGCGGCGGGGCCCTCGTCGTGCGGGATCCCGGACCGTGCCGTCCCGGTCGTGCGCTCTCGACCTGACGTTGCTCACGCCGAGCGTGAGCAACGTCAGGAGGGATGCACGAGGCGGGCGAGCGCGCCGACCTCGGGCGCCGGTCGCGCGAGGACGGCGGCGCCGCAGCGGGCGCCGAGCTCGCAGGCCTCCGCGATCCCCCGGCCCGCCGCGAGCCCGTGGGTGAGCCCCGCGGCGAAGGCATCTCCGCAGCCGTAGGCGTCGGCCGGCGGTCCGGGCGGCGGGACGGCGTTCCAGCGGCCGGTCGTGCCGTCCGAGGCCGTCCACTCTCCACCACGCGCGCCCTCGGTGAGGACGACGTGGCGCGCGCGCCCTCGCAGCTCGTCGTCGATGCGCTCCCCCGGGTCCCCCGCGCTCGCGACGAGGGCGTCGAACGTCACGCCGGCGTCGAGCAGCGCCGCTCCGGCGCGCGGCGTCGCGACGAGGACCCTCGCCCGCCGGGCCGCGTGGACCGCCGCGGCGTCGCCGCCGGTGAGATACGCGCCGTCGGCGCCGCCGAGGTCGACGTCGCCCTCGGGGACGAGCCGCTCGCCGAGGACGACGATCGTCCGCTCGGCGTCGTCGGTGAGGAAGGTGACGACGCGGCGCTGAGGACGGGCGCGCCGCTGCGCGACGACGTCGATCCCGGCTTCCGCGAGCTCCGCGGCAGCCTCGTCGGCGCGGCGATCGTCGCCGAGGGCGCAGACGAACCGGCAGCCGCCCGACAGCGCGGCGAGGGCGCGCGCCGCCATCGCGCCGCCTCCGCCCGCGCCCTCGCGCACGCCGCCCGCGTGGAGGATCTCCCCGGGACGGGGCATCCGCGCCGCGACGATGAAGTCCGCCCACTCGACGTGTCCCACGACGGCCATCCGCGGCGAGTCTCCGCTCACGGACTCGACGCTACCGGGGTCTCGCGCGCGTCCGGACCGGTGCCCGGCGCGGCGTCGCCGGTCCGAGTGCAGGCGCGCGACAGCGCCCTTGCACGTGCCGGTTGACACGAGTTCACGCCATCGTCACATTTGGCGCGTGCGCCTCTCCCCGCACCGACCCGCACCGTCCGGCGCCCCGCTGCCGGCGCACCGCGCATGGGAGGAGGCCATCGGCCGGGTCCTCGCCCGCGCCGACGCCGCCGCGGTCTCCTGGAGCGAGCGCCCCGGGCGTGCCGCCGCGATCCTGCTCGCCGCGGCGGCGGGCATCGCCGCGATCGGCATCCCGCTCGGCCTGCTCCTCGTCGACGACCAGGCCGTCGCGTTCCGCGAGCTCATGCCCGGCACCTGGCTGAGCTTCGCCGCGATGCTCGCCTGCGCGGCGACGTCGTGGGCGGTCCACACGCGCACCGCGGCCCCCGGGGAGCGGTGGCACGCCACGTTCTGGGGCCTCTCGGCCGGCGTGTTCGCCACGCTCGCCGTCGTCGAGATCGCGCAGCCGACCGTGTTCCTCAGCCACTGGCTGCAGGACGCCGCCGGCGTCCACACCGCCTTCGGCCTCGCGGACCTCGACGCTGCGCTCGTCGTCTTCCTCCTCGCGACGGTCTTCGTCGCGCTCCTCGTGCGCTCCCTCGTCCTCCTGCGTCACCCGCGCTCCCTCCTCCTCTTCGGCGTCGGCGTCGCGTTCGCCTTCGCCTCCCAGGCCCTCGACTCGACGTTCCCCGCGACGGCGTGGGAGTTCGTCGCCGAGGAGTCGCTCAAGCTCGCTGCGGAGCCCTTGTTCCTCGCGGGTTTCCTCGTCGCGTTGCGGGAGACGACCGCCGCGGCCGATAAGAAGGCGTAACCTCCTCTGCCGATTCCGGGTAAGGGGAGGACAGCGCCGATGCCTGCTCCCCCGCGCCCCGCCCACCCCCGCCGCGTCGCCGTCGAGATCGTCCTCGCCGTGATCGGCCTCACGATCGTCGCGTCCCTCGCGCTCGGCACGCGGCTCGACCTCGGTCTCGGCCTGATCGACCTCGCCGCCGTCCGGCTCGTCCAGGACGGCGCGACCTCCGTCCTCACGGACGTCATGCGGACCGTCAGCGACGTCGCGGGCACCGACAGCCTCCTCCTCGTGACGGTCGGGGTGTCGCTCGGGCTCATCGCCCGCCGGCACTGGCACGGGGCGGCCGCGCTCGTCCTCTCCGTCCTCGCGACGCAGGCGGTCTGCGCCGTCCTCAAGCCGCTCGTCGAGCGGGACCGCCCGCCGGAGGGCGAAGCGCTCATCAACGCCGGCGGCTACTCCTTCCCGAGCGCACACAGCGCGAGCAGCGTCGCGCTCTACGGCATCCTCGCGCTCATCGCCGCCCACGAGCTCCAGGGCCGCGGCGGTCGCCGCTACGTCATCGCCGCTGGTCTCGCGATCTGCGTCGGCGTCGGCCTGAGCCGCATCTACCTCGGCGCCCACTACCCGAGCGACGTCCTCGCCGGGTGGCTCGTCGGCGCCATCGTGGCCGTCGCCTCCTGGCGCGCCGTCCTCGCGGTGCGCGGCATGCGGCCCGCTCCGGCCGCCGCCTGACGCCGCGACGGGTCGGCGCCTCCTCGCGGGGCCGTGACGGCGCGTCACGCGCCCGGCCGACGCGACGGCGGACCGCTCGGAGCACGCGGCCGGCACCCGCCGCGCCCTTGCGGAGCGCAGCGGGGAGGGCCTCACGTGAGCCGTGGGCCGGCTCAGGTCGCGTTGCTCCAGTCGAACCGGTAGTGGATCCAGTTGCTGTCCTCGAAGGCGAGATCGAGATCGCCGGCCTTCACCCGGAACGACCCCTGCCCGCAGTCCCCTCGCTTCCAGATGAAGCCCTGGTCGAGATCGATGGTCACCCCGTGCGGCTCGCCGGTCACGGGGTTGCGCAGGGTCGTGCCCCGGGCCTCTCCGACCCCGTCGGCGGTGAACCCGCTCTCGATGCCGTCCTCGTCGACGCGGACGTCGGCGCGGACGACTCCCGCGACCTCGTAGGTCGAGCCGAGGATCTCCCACGGCATGCCGCCCAGGGCGCCGGTGTAGATCTGCGCGAGGCAGTCGAGCTGCTCGTCGGTGACCGCCGGCGGAACGACGAAGACGACGCGACCGCCGCCGTCGTGGATGGCCTTCGGCCAGTCGATGACCGCGAGCGCGGTGACCCCGGAGAGGTCGACGTCGCCGCAGCTCCCCTGGTCGATGCTGTTGACGACGGCCGCCTTGCAGCTGCCGTCGGGCGAGGTCGGGAAGCCGCTGAAGTTGCAGGTGCAGCCGGGCTGGCAGTTGCAGAACTCGTAGCCCGTCCCCGTCATCTGCCACGCCGTCCTCGCGGCGGTCTCTGTGTCTGTCGCGGACATGGTCACCTCCAGGTGATCTCTGTGATCGTCGATGGGGAGGCGACGAGGACCGCTCCGAGCACCGCGAGCCCCACCGCGGCGACGCGGGCGATCCCCTCTCCCCTCGACGCGTGCTTCTCGAGCAGGACGAGCGCCGTGATGACGACCATCCACGCGAGGTCCATCGTGCCGAGCGCGACGAGCGCGGCGAAGAGCGCCCAGCAGCAGCCGACGCAGAAGCCGGCGTGCTCGACCCCCATCCGCAGCGCGCCGAGCGGCCGGCCGGCGCCGCCGGAGCGCTGCATGAAGAAGCCGAGCGGGGAGCGGCAGTGCCGCAGGCAGGCCGCCTTCAACGGCGTGAGCTGCCACGCCGCGGCGAGGAGGAGCGTCGCGCCGGCGACGCGCCCGGCCCACACCGCGCCGTCGGCCACCGGTTCCTCGAGTGCGCGGAAGGCGAACCAGGCGGGCAGCGCCGGCAGCGTCCAGACGAGCAGGTAGCCGCTCGCGAAGAACGGCATCGGCGCGGCCCGTCCACGCGCCGCGGCCCGGCCGTAGAGCCGCACGACCGGCAGGACCGCCGGGAGCATCATCGCCGCCATCATCGCCACCCAGGCGACGACGAAAGCCCCCAGCGACATCGGCATCGAGGCATCCATCGCCATCGCCCCGCCCATCGCGTCGCCGCCCATCGAGTCCGCCATCCGGGCGGACCACCACCAGCCTGCGGCGGCGAGCGCGAGGAGGGCCGCCGAGACCCATGCGGATCCCGCGGGGACGTGCACCGCCGTCCTCCGGGGCGACGGCCTGAGCGTGATCACACGCATGCCGACCTCCTCTGCGGCGACTCTCCCACACCTCCGCGGCGTCCGCAAGACGAGGCCGAGCGCCGCGTGACGCGCCGCCGCGCGGGGGATGCGCGAGAATCCGGCGCTCCCGGTGCCCCGCCGACGCCCCATCCCCGCCGAGCAGGTCCCTGCGCTCCTCGCGTGCGCGCTCGCCGTCGCCGGGTTCATCGCCGTCCTCCTCCTCCATCTCGACGGGGGCGGGACGATCGACGAGCCCTGGGCCTCGACGCTCGACCTGCGGCTCACGTTCACGCTCGACGGCCTCGGCGCGCTGTACTCGCTCCTCGCCACCGGCATCGGCGCGGCCGTCTTCCTCTACTCGAGCCGGTACCTCCCGATCCACCACGCCCACACCGAGCCGCGCCGCTCGCAGCCGGTGGCCGATTCGTGGCGGTTCCACGCGCTCCTCGTCCTCTTCATGGTCTCGATGGTCGGTCTCGCGACCGCCCAGGACCTCATCCTCCTCTTCGTCTTCTGGGATCTCACGGCGATCGCGTCCTACTTCCTCATCGGGTACGACCGCCACCAGCGGGAGTCGCGGATCGCCGCGCTCATGGCCCTCCTCATCACGGGGATCAGCGCCGTGTGCCTCCTCATCGGCGCGCTCATGCTCTACGCCGACTACGGGACGTTCTCGCTCCCGGTCCTCTTCGAGGCGGCGGCGGAGGGCGGGACGACCGTGACCGTCGCCTGCGCGCTCATCGCGGTCGCAGGGCTCGCCAAGAGCGCGCAGATCCCGCTCCACTTCTGGCTGCCGCGGGCGATGGCCGCCCCGACCCCGGTCTCCGCCTACCTGCACTCGGCGGCGATGGTCGCCGCCGGCGTGTTCCTCCTCGGCCGCACCTATCCGCTCATCCAGACGAGCGACCTGCTCCTCGACGCTCTCCTCGTCATCGGCCTCGCGACGATCGCCGTCGGCGGCGTCATCTCCCTCACGCGCGACGACCTCAAGCAGGTCCTCGCCTACTCGACGATCTCGCAGTACGGCTACGTCGTCCTGCTGTTCGGGATCGGCGGCCCCTACGGCGCTCTCGCCGCGTCGTTCTACGTGGTTGCCCACGCGATCTCGAAGGCGGCGCTCTTCCTCACCGCCGGCGCGGTGACCGAGGCGACGGGCTCGAAGCTCCTCTCGGGAGCCGGCGGGCTCTGGCGGACCCATCGAGCCCTCGCGGTGGGCAGCGGCCTCGCCGCGGCGTCGCTCGCCGCGCTTCCCCTCACGATCGGGTTCTTCAAGGACGAGCTCTTCTTCAAGGCGGCGGTCGAGCGCGGGACGCCGTACGCGCTCGCGACCGTCGTCGCCGCGGGGATCACGTTCGCGTACATCGGCCGCTTCTGGACCGGCGTCTTCCTCGGGGCGCCGCGGGGGCGGACCGATCCCGTCGCCGCCGTCCTCGTCGCCCCGGTCGTCGTCCTGGCGGCCGTGGCGATCGCCGGAGGCTTCGTCGTCGGGCCGTTCGAGCGGCTCGCGGAGCAGGCCGGCGCCGCGACCTTCGGCGCTCCCACGCCGGGCGAGCCCGCCTACCACCTCGACCTGCGGGCCGAGAACGTGATGGCGATCGCGGCGTGGACGCTCGGCCTCCTGCTGCTCTTCGGCCAGTCGGCGTGGCGGCCCGCCGCGCTCGGCGTCTCGCGACTCGGCGAGCGCCTCGGGCCGGCGCGTGTCTACGAGGTCGGCCTGCGCCAGCTCAACGCGCTCTCGGACGCCGTCCACTCCTTCGAGGTCCGCGACCTCCGCACGCGCGTCGCGGCGGTCCTCCTCCCCGCCGGCATCCTCGTCCTGGCGGGCATCCTCGCGACGCCCTTCGACGACCTCTTCGAGGTCGGGACGATCGAGAGCGACGACGTGCCCCTCGCCCTCATGCTCGTCGTGAGCGCAGGGGCGGCGGTCGCCGCGTGCGTGCCGCGGGACCACCTCATGCTCGTCCTCGTCGTCTCCGCCGTCGGGTTCTCGCTCGCCGTCGTGTACGCGCTGTTCGGCGGGCCCGACGTGGCGCTCGTCGCCGTCCTCGTCGAGACGGTGTTCGGGCTCCTCTTCCTCGGCATCTTCGCGCTCCTCCCCCGCGCGGTGCTCCGGCGCGAGGCCAACCTCCCCGTCACCGCGCTGCGCATCCGCCGCAACGCGGTCGTGGGGGTCATCTCCGGCCTCTTCGCCTTCGTCGTCGCCTGGGTCGCGCTGTCGCGGCCGTCGCCGGGCGAGTCGGTGAGCGAGGAGCTCTTCGCGCGCACCGAGGACGCGCACGCGAAGGACAGCGTCACCGCGATCCTCGCGGACTTCCGCGGCCTCGACACCATCATCGAGATCACGGTCGTCGGCGTCGCGTTCCTCGGGATCGCGACGCTGCTGCGAAGGGGGAAGATGGGATGAGGTCGTTCCCGACCCAGGTCATCGCGCGTCTCCTCCTCGCTCCCGCGCTCATGATCGCCGCGGCGATCCTCGTGAAGGGCTACGCCGACACCGGCGACGGCTTCAACGCCGGCGTCATCGTCGCGCTCGCCGTGCTCCTGCAGTACGTCGCGTTCGGCACCGAGGAGGTCGAGCGCCTGCTGCCGCTGCGCCACGTCGGCCTCGTCGCCGTCGCCGGGCTCGCTCTCTCGCTCGTCGTGGCCTTCACCCCGCTGCTGCGCGGCGACGCGATCTTCACGCACAGCCCGCCGCCCGGTGAGGATGTGACGAAGCTCGGGACGCTCGAGCTCATCACCGCCGTCGCGTTCGACCTCGGCGTCTTCCTCCTCGTCGTCGGCGCCATCGTGGGCTCGGTGCGTCTCATCGCGCTGCACGACCGCACCGCCGAGCTCGAGCGGCCTCCGGCCGGAGGGACGTCGTGACGCTGCTCTTCGCCATGACGATCGGGGTCATCTTCGGCTCGGGCGCCTACCTCATGCTCAAGCCGGACCTCTTCCGCGTCGTCGTCGGGATGGTCCTCATCTCGAACGCGGCGAACCTCACGCTCATGTCCGCCGGCCTCAGCCGGGGCGTCGCGCCGTTCGTCGGCGCCGACGAGAAGTCCGGGGAGCCGGTCTCGGATCCGCTCGTGCAGGCGATGACCCTCACCGCGATCGTCATCGGACTCGGCGTCACCGCGCTCCTGCTCAGCCTCGCGTACCGCGTCTACACGTCGCACGCGACCGTCGACCTCGACGAGCTGTCCCAGCGCGAGGCGCGAACGGCCGCGGAGCTCGAGCGCGAGGAGATCGAGGTCTGATGATCGTCGCGGGGCTCGGCGTCGCGTGGGGATCGGCCGTCGCCTTCATGGCGCTCGACGGCCGTCGACGCGCCGTCGGCTGGGCGGCGGTCCTCGCGCTCGTCGCCGCAGCGGCCCTCCTCGCGGTCCTCCTCGGCCAGGTCGTCGTCGACGGCCCGCGCGACACGGTCGCCGGCGGCTGGCCGCAGGGCCTCGGCATCCGGCTGCGCGCCGACGCCCTCGGCGTGCTCTTCGCGCTCCTCTCGGTGCTCGTCCTCGCCGCGGCGCTCGCCCACGAGGTCGCGAGCGGCGAGTGCAGCCGCACGCTTCCCTCGATCGTCCTCTTCATGGCGGCGGGGCTCGTCGGCATCTTCCTCACGGCCGACGTCTTCAACTTCTACGTCTTCTTCGAGCTCTCGATGATCGCCGCCTACGTGCTCACCGCCCACGGCGGCGAGTCGCGGCAGATCGGGGCCGCGTTCATCTTCGCGGTCGTCAACCTCCTCGGCTCGTTCCTCTTCCTCATCGGGATCGGCGCGCTCTACCACGTCACCGGCACGCTCGACATGGACATGGTCGCGACCCGACTCGTCGAGGTCGACTCCGGCAGCGCGATCATCATCGGCGTCACGCTCTTCGTCGCGTTCGGCGTGAAGCTCGGGCTCTTCCCGTTCCACTTCTGGCTGCCGGCGGTGTACGCCGGGGCGCGACCCGCCGTCGCGGCCATGCTGTCGGGCGCCCTCGCGAACATCGGCGCCTACGGGCTCCTGCGGTTCGGCGGCGACATCCTCGACACCGAGGTCGAGATCGCGTCGACCGCTCTCATCGTCCTCGGCACCGCGAGCATCCTCTACGGCTCGCTCCAGGCGCTCTCACGGCGCTCCGCGACCGAGGTCCTCGCGTACTCCGCGATCGGCCAGGCGGGATACGTCATCGTCGCGATCGCGATCGGCGGCGCCGTCGGGTTCGCCGCCGCGGTCCTCTACGCGGTCGTCAACTCCCTGAACAAGACGCTCCTCTTCCTCGCGAACGGCGTGCGCGGGGTGTTCGTCGCGACCGCCTTCGTCATCGGCGCCCTCAGCGTCGCCGGGATCCCGCCGACGGCCGGCTTCCTCGGCAAGCTCGCCCTCTTCAGGACGGGGATCGAGGCGGAGTCGACCGCCGGCGCCGTGGCGATCGTCACGCTCATCTTCCTCGGCGGCGCGCTCTCCTTCGTCTACATGTTCCAGATCTACCAGTCGGAGTTCTGGCGCCAGGAGCACGAGGCGCAGGCGAGCAACGCGGTCATGCGCGGGGCCGCCGGCGTCGTCGCGCTCGCGATCGTCGTCCTCGGCGTGTGGCCGGAGCCCCTACTCGCGATCAGCGACGAAGCCGCCGCGATGCTCCGGGGGTCCGGCTCGTGACGCGGCTCGCGCTCATCCTCGTCCTCCTCGTGGGCGTCTACCTGCTCGAGCTCGCGAGCGACGAGCCGTGGGACCTCGCGATCGGCGTGTCCCTCGCCGTGGCGGTCCTCGTCGGCCTGCGCCGCTTCCTCTTCCCGGCGGGCCCGCCGCGCCGGGCAGACCTCCTCGGGCGGTTCGTGGCCTTCCCCCTCTTCGCGCTCGTCGTCGCGCGCGAGATCACGGTCGGGACGTGGCAGGTCGCGAAGGTCGTCGTCGGCGCCGCGCGCCTCGAGCAGCCGGGCATCGTCGCGATCCCCATCGGCGAGCGCAGCCCGGTCGGCGTCGTCGTCTCGGCGATCGCCGCGACCCTCTCCCCCGGCGAGTTCCTCGTCGACATCGACTGGGAGCGGGGCGTCTACTACATGCACGTGCTCGACGCCGCGGCGCCCGACGACGTGCGCGCGCACCACGAGCACCTCTACCAGCGCTTCCAGAAGGCCGTGTTCCCGTGACCGAGGTCCCCGCCCGATGATCGACGCCATCTTCTTCGGGGCGGCCGCCTGGATGGCGGGCCTCCTCGCCGTGAGCGCCGTCCTCGTCGTCCGCGCGAAGAGCGCGCCGACGCGGATCCTGGCGCTCGACATGCTCAGCCTCATCCTCGTCGCGCTCCTCGTGCTCTTCAGCGACAGCGAGGACTCCGCGTACTACCTCGATGCCGCGCTCCTCCTCGCCGTCCTCTCGTTCATCGCGGTCATCGCGGCCTGCCGGTACCACGCCGAGGGGAAGGTGTTCCGGTGAGCGCGGCCGAGGTCGTCACGAACGTCCTCGTCGTCCTCGGGATCGCCGTCATGACGATCGGCGTCCTCGGGATCGCCCGGATGCCGGACGTCTACACCCAGCTCCACGCCGCGTCGAAGGCGGTCTTCCTCGGCGTCATCGCGTTCCTCGTCGCCTCGATCATCGAAGGGGACGGCGCGACGGTGACGCGCTCGATCCTCATCGCGGCGTTCCTCCTGCTCACGACGCCGATCTCCTCGCACGTCATCGCGCAGTCGGCGTGGGCGACCCGCGAGCCCGCGCACGCCGACACCTTCGACGAGTCGGGCCGGGAGCCGGCGCCCGAGGACGCCGGCCGCTGATCCCGCCGCCGGGAGGGCCCGCCGCAGTAGGTTGACACGATCGTGTCAAGGTTGGCCCGATCCTTGCTAGAGTCGCGTGAATGCGTGACTTTCTCGAAGCCGCCCGGTCCCGCGTCGTCGTGTTCGACGGCAGCATGGGAGCCCTCCTCGAAGAGATGGACCTCTCGCTCGAGGACGACTACAAGCTCCCTGGCCGCTGCCACGAAGCGCTCGTCCTCAACCGCCCGGACGTCCTCGAGGAGGTCCACGGGTCGATGATCGCGGCGGGCGCCGAGGTCGTCGAGACCGACACGTTCCAGGCGAGCCGGCTCAAGCTCGACGAGTGGGGTCTCGGCGAGCACACGCTCGAGATCAACCAGCGCGCCGCCGAGATCGCCCGCAAGGCGGTCGGCGAGAAGAACTTCGTCGCCGGGTCGATCGGCCCGTCCGGCTTCCTCCCCGCGTCGGACGACCCGACCCTCGGCAACATGCGGTTCAGCACGCTCGTCGAGGTCTTCGCCGAGCAGAGCGAGGGCCTCATCAAGGGCGGCTCGGACGTCCTCATCATCGAGACCCAGCAGGACATCCTCGAGACGAAGGCGGCGATCTTCGGCGCCCGCGAGGCGTTCAAGAAGACCGGCAAGGTCCTCCCCATCCAGGTCTCGGCCTTCGTGCTGCCCAACGGCGGCACGATGCTCCTGGGCACCGACATCTCGTCGCTGCTGACGACGCTCGAGGCCCTCAAGGTGGACGTGATCGGCCTCAACTGCTCGTCCGGCCCCGAGGACATGCGCGACGCGATCCGCTACCTCGGCGAGAACTGCACGGTCCCCGTCCACTGCATCCCGAACGCGGGCATCCCGCAGCAGGGCGACGACGGCGAGACGGTCTTCCCCGAGGGACCGGAGGAGCTCGCGACCGTCCTCGGCGACTTCATCGAGCGCTACGGCGTCTCGGTCGTCGGCGGCTGCTGCGGCACGACGCCCGAGCACATCACCGCGATCGCCGAGCGGGCCCGTGCCGCCTCGCGGACGGACTTCTCGCGTCCGAAGGCCGGCCCGCCGCGCGTCTCGTCGATGATCACGAGCACCGCCCTCGTGCAGGACCCCCCACCGACGCTCGTCGGCGAGCGGGTCAACTCGCAGGGGTCGCGCAAGGCGAAGGAGATGCTCCTCGCCGACGACTACGACGGCCTCGTGCGCATCGCCGAGGACCAGGTGGAGGGCGGCGCCCACATCCTCGACCTCTGCGTCGCGCTCACCGAGCGCACCGACGAGGACGAGCAGATGCGGGAGGTCGCCAAGCGCGTCTCGCTCTCGCAGCCCGCGCCGATCCAGATCGACTCGACCGAGCCCGAGGTCATCAAGCTCGCGCTCGAGCAGATCCCCGGCCGGGCGATCGTCAACTCGATCAACCTCGAGGCCGGCCGCGACAAGGCCGACGTCGTCGTCCCGCTCGCGATCGAGCACGGCGCCGCGGTCATCGCGCTCACGATCGACGAGGTCGGCATGGCGAAGACCGCCGAGCGCAAGGTCGAGATCGCGACGCGGATCAAGGAGATCTGCTGCGACGAGCACGGCCTCGATCCCGAGCTGCTCATCTTCGACGTCCTCACCTTCACGCTCACGACCGGTGACGAGGAGTGGCGGCCGTCGGCGGTCGAGACGATCAACGGCATCCGCGACGTGAAGGCGGCGCTGCCGGGCGTGAAGACCTCGCTCGGCGTCTCGAACGTCTCGTTCGGCGTCGGCCCGCAGGCGCGCGCGGTCATCAACTCGGTCTTCCTGCACCACTGCGTGGAGGCCGGGCTCGACCTCGCGATGGTCAACCCGAACCACATCACCCCGTACGGCGAGATCCCCGAGGAGGAGCGCCAGCTCGCCGACGACCTCGTCTTCAACAAGCGCGAGGACGCCCTCGAGCGGCTCATCGAGCACTTCGAGAGCAAGGGCACCTCGGAGGACGAGGGCGCCGGCGCCGCCGACCCGACGGCCGACATGGAGCCCGAGGAGGCGCTGCACTGGCACATCCTGCGCCGCAAGCGCGACGGCGTCGAGGCGCAGATCGACAAGTCGGTCGAGAAGATCGGCGCGGTCCCCACGCTCAACGACGTCCTCCTCCCCGCGATGAAGGAGGTCGGCGACAAGTTCGGCGCCGGCGAGCTCATCCTGCCGTTCGTCCTCCAGAGCGCCGAGGTGATGAAGCGGGCGGTCGCCCAGCTCGAGCAGTACCTCGACCGCGTCGAGGGCTACACGAAGGGCACCGTCGTCCTCGCGACCGTGTTCGGCGACGTCCACGACATCGGCAAGTCGCTCGTCAACACCATCCTCACGAACAACGGCTACAAGGTCGTCGACCTCGGCAAGCAGGTGCCGATCGGGACGATCGTGGACGCCGCCCAGGAGCACGACGCGACCGCGATCGGCCTCAGCGCGCTCCTCGTGTCGACGTCGAAGCAGATGCCGGCGTGCATCCAGGAGCTGCACGGCAAGGGCCTCGAGTACCCCGTCCTCATCGGCGGCGCGGCGATCAACAAGGCGTTCGGCTTCCGCGCGCTCTACCCGGGCGGCAAGGAGAGCGACGAGCAGTACGGCGCCGGCGTCTACTACTGCAAGGACGCGTTCGAGGGCCTGTCGGTGATGGACCGCCTCGTCGACGAGGAGACGCACGAGGACCTCCGCAGGAAGCTCCGCGAGGACGCCGAGGCGTTCCGCGCGAAGGGCCCTGCCGAGGAGGAGAACCTCAACTACGACGACGACTCCGTGCGCTCCGACGTGCGGACCGACAACCCGGTCCCCGAGCCGCCCTTCTGGGGCGTCCAGGAGATCCCCGTCGACATGGACGAGCTCTACTCGCACCTCGACACCCACGTCCTCTTCAAGCTCCACTGGGGCGGCAAGGGCATCAAGGGCGAGGAGTGGCAGAAGCTCCTCCACGGCACCGACGAGGACGAGGGCTTCCGCCCGAAGCTCGAGCGCATGTGGCGCGACCAGGACTACCTCCACCCCCGCGCGCTGCTCGGGTTCTTCCCCTGCTACAGCGAGGGCAACGACATCGTCATCCTCGATCCCGAGGACCGCGAGACCGAGCTCACGCGCTTCACGACGCCGCGTCAGCCGAAGGGCGACCGTCTCTGCACGGCCGACTTCTTCCGTCCGAAGGACAGCGGCGAGCTGGACGTCATCGCCCTCCAGGCGCTCACCGTCGGCGACGAGGTGACCGACCTGATGGCGAAGCTCGAGAAGGACGGCGAGTTCGCCGAGCAGCTCTTCGTCCACGGCCTCGGCGTCCAGACCGCGGAGGGCCTCTCGGAGTGGCTGCACTGGAAGGTCCGGAACTGGCTCGGGATCCCCGAGACGCAGGGCCGGCGCCTCTCGTGGGGCTACCCGGCGATCCCCGACCAGTCCGAGCACGACAAGGTCGACGAGCTCCTCGGGCTCGAAAAGGTCGGCATGTCGATCACCTCGGGTCACGCGCCGGAGCCGGAGCAGTCGACGCTCGCGATGGTCCTCCACCACCCGCAGGCGATCTACTACGGCATGCGCAACGGCCGGCTCCTCCCGGACGGCTCGCCGGACGACGTCATCAAGGGCTCGCCGCGCGACCCGTCGCTGTTCGCCGAGCTCCCCGACGAGGACCCGCAGGAGGGCCCCGTCGAGGAGGAGTCCGCGCCGGAGGCCGTCTCCTCGTAGCGCCGATCCCGTCCCCCGACCTGACGAAGCTCACGCCCGGCGTGAGCTTCGTCAGGCGGGATGGGTCAGGGCTCGCGTTCGGCAGCGCCGGCGACGTAGCCCTTCAGCCACGCCCGGCCGGCCTCCGTGGTCGTGCAGCCCGGCGCGGCCTCCTCGCCCGCGAGCGCGGCCGCCCGGCCCTCCTCGTAGGCGCGCCGCAGGGCGTCGGCCTCGCCGTCTTCCCTCGTCCCGGCGGTCTCGTCGTCGCTCTGCATCTCCCGTCGGACGATGACGGATGCGGGAGGGCCGCGTGATGACCGGTGGCGCTTCCCGGCCGGCGGCGGGTGATGCGTCCGGCGTGGGCGCCGGTGCTGCGCTCACGCGGGAGCGTCCTGGGGCCGGCGCCGCGGGAGCCGGCCGGCGTGGCGAGCGGCCGGCCAAGGAGGCGAGCCGACGCCCCGCGGAAAGCTCCCGCTGAGCGAGAACTTCGCGCGGCGCTCGGCCAGCGTCCGCTTCGGCTCGGAGGGAGGAGCGACGCCACCCGTGGACGGTTGCATGGTCAAGCGTTCCCGCGGAAACGTCTGCGTACTAGTGCTGCGTTCACGCGAAAGGAGAAGCGGGCGGCCTGAATCGAGCCCGAGCAGTGGACTGCGCGCAGGGTCGCAATAGGCTGCGTGGATGGCCGCACGGAGCGAAGTGACCTTCCTGAAGCAGGACGAGCCGGTTGAGGAGTACGGACGCGCGCTGTATGCCGTAGGCCGGTCGGTCGTTCGGGCCCTATTGGATCAGCTCGGGCCTACGGAACTGGAGGTCCTTAACTGCGACCGTGAGGATGTCACTTTGCTCCAGCTCGGGCACGTCGTCCGGCTGACTCGCGATAAGGGCCTGCGAGGCGATGGGTTCGAGTGGGCTGTGCACGAGGCCGTCCTCGGCGGCGAGCCCAAGGTGTTGGAGCCGCTCTCCGCAGCGATGGGGAAGGCTTCGCCGCGACTGCGGGACGGCACTCCGACCTCCCTCCTCTTCGGCTACGAGCGCGCGCGGTACCTTGGTTTCCTCGACGCCGTGGTCAGCGATGCTGGCGAGTCCGCGCTCCTGCTACCCGACGGATCTGGGCGGCCGTTCCACTTTGCAAAGTGGGTGCCGATTGCCGCCCAAGGCAAGATCGCTGAACCCATTCTTGCTAAGAGCGCTCCGCGCATCCAGCACATGTGGAAAACCGACATCTTCCTCGGTGTCGCCGACTCGGACCGCTACGCGGGCGCCACCATCAAGTCAAACTGGCGGTTGCTCGAGGACGGCAAGGGACTTCGAGTTGGCATCGTCCCGGAGGCTGAAGACCTCAAGCCTGGCTATCGACGCTGGCAAGGTCTCCATCTAGCCGTGCTCCCCGATCCTGAAGGCTTCATGGGTCTATTCAACGACGGCTACCACGCGGTCGCGCGCGCCATCCTCACGCTCGGCAAGCAGGAGCAGCCCGACTACTGGACGAAGCCGAGCGCAAAAGCGCAGCGACTCCAGTCGCAGCTTGAAGGCTACGGCGCGGTCAAGGTCGTCGACATTGAGGCGGCGCTCGACGAAGCGGCCCAGACAAAGCTCGTCTCCGCCGACCATCAGCTCCTCTCCGTCCAAGCCCCTGAGTGGCTGCACATGACGGAGCGGGCTGTCCGCGTCGTGGCTCCGAAGCCGAGGTTCGAGAAGTTGGATTAGGGGTGTCTCGGGTTACATTTGGGCGAGCTCGGACTTCTCCTTCCGCGTGAAAGCAGGCCCCGAGGCGTTTTCCCACAATGGCTCGCTCCGAGGACGAGCGTCCAAGCGCCGCCAACCCCCGTGGCTCGTCCCAACGACGCTCCGCGTCGCCAGGACGTCACACGTCGCCGCCGTTCGCGACGTGTGGAGATCCGGCGACGCTGATCGTCGCCCGAACGTCACACGGACGCGGCGCCCCGCGGAAACGCTCGTCCACGCGCCTGGGCGCTCACTCCGCGAGCACACGCCGCAGCCGCGCCACATGTCGCTCCTACGGCTTGCCGGTCCGCTCCCGGTGCTTGCAGCCGGGCCAGCAGCAGGGGCGGCGCTTGCCCTCCTCGAGCTCCTCCTGGGTGCGACGGATGCGGCGCGCGCGGGTCTCGTCGCGTTTCGCGTCCTCGACCCAGCAGATGAACTCGTTGCGGCCCAGGGGCGTGCAGTCGTTCCAGAGGTCGAGCGCGGTCGGGTTCGCGAGGAGCGCCTCGCGGAGATCGGCGGGCATCTCGTGGACGACGCCGCCGGCCACCTGATCGACGGTCATGGCGTGATGGTAATGCGCCTAGCGTCGCGCCCCTCGGGGGCGGGCGTCCCGAACCTCGACCGCGCTCACGGAGACGCCGGGGAGTCCCGCCTGCCGGACGCGACGAGCGCGAGCTTCTCGGCTCTCGTGAGCCCCTTGATCCGCGCCTCCTCGCGCTGCGCGCTCGCCCGGTCGGGCATCGGCGCCGACCAGACGACCGCGACGGGGAGCCGGGCTCGCGTGTAGCGCGCGCCGCGCCCCGCGTTGTGCGCGGCGAGCCGCGCATCGACGTCGGTCGTCCACCCGCAGTAGAGCGAGCCGTCGGCGCACCGCACGAGGTAGACCCACGCGGCGCTCACCCCGCCCCCTCCCCCTCGTCGGGCACGGCGCCCGGCGGGAGCAGCTCGAAGCGGATGTCGCCGGCCTCGCTGAGCACGGTCACCCGGACCGCGGACGCCGAGCCGTCGGCGAGCCGCAGCCGGCACCGGAACGTCGAGCCCGCGACGGCCTCGGCGTCGGCCGGGCAGTCGACGGACGGCCGCTCGGCGGTGCGACGCTCGAGCTCGGCCGCGATCTCCTGCTCGAGGCCCCCCTCGTCGAGCGTCGTCGACTCGCAGCCGGCCGCGGCGAGGACGAGGGGCACGGCGACGGCGACGACGGCCGCACGCGCCCCGCTCACGCCTCGACGCGCTCCGAGCCGCGGCTGCGGCGGGCGTAGGCCGGGTGTGGCGGGAGCTCGACGGGAGAGGCGTGCAGAGCGCGGAGCCGGACGTCCTTCCAGCTCAGCCCCTCCTTGAGGAGCGCCGGCGCACCCATCACGACGGCGGTCGCCATCTCGACCGCCTGCAGCACGATGCCGTACCCGAGCGCGTCGGCGCTCGAGACCCCGTAGGCGCCTGTGAGGACGGCGACGCAGGCCGCCTGAAAGACGCCGAGGTTCGACGGCGTCGCCGGCAGGACGGCGGTCACGTTCACCGCGAAGAGCACCGCCGCCGCGGCGCCGATGCCCGCCTGGTCGTCGAGGCCGAACGCGACGAGCAGGACGTAGCACGAGGCCCACTGGATCGCCCACGCGGTGAGCTGCGCGCTCGTCGCGATCGCCGCCTTGCGCGGGCGGCGGAAGACGGTGAGGCCGTCGCGGACCTGCACGAGCGCGGAGCGCGCCTTGTGGAGCGCGTTCGACACCCGCCGCGAGCGCGACGGCAGGCCGCCGCGCAGCAGCGCCGGCAGGACGAGCACGACGAGGAGCACGGCGACCGGCGCGATGGCGAAGAGGAGGAGCGCGCTGTGCTGTCCGCGGAAGTACCCGACGGACGAGAACATGACGATCCCGAGGATGACGAGCGCGAGGAGGTTGAGAAGCGTCTGCGAGACGATCGTGCCGAGGACGACCGGGAAGCTCTCGCGCGGGTGTCCGACCCGCCTCGCGACGATCATCGCGCGCGCGGGCTCGCCGAGCCGCGCCGGGAGCGTCGCGGACATGAGCACGCCGATGAACGTGCCCTGCATCGCGTCCGCGGTGCGGACGCGCCTCGCCGGCAGCGCGGCGCGCAGGATCGCGGTCCACGACAGGGCGCGCACCGCCATCGAGAGGCACATGAGCCCGAGCGCGAGGAGCACCCACGGCGGCGAGCTGTCGATGAGCGACTGCCCGACGCGGTCCACGCCGATGCGCTGGAGCGCGAGCACGGCGAGACCCGCGCCCGCGAGGCCCGCGACGCCGGCGCCGACCCGGCGCGCGATCGCGAAGCCGCGACGTGGCGCGCCCGCCTCGGGAGCCGGTTCGAGGGATGCGAGGCGCTGGGCCGGCACGCGCGGCCCGAGGTCCGCGGGGATCGCGCCGACCCGCACGGCCGCGCGCTGGACGGCGGTCGCGGGCTCGGGGCAGTCGATCGCGTCCTCGTAGGCGGACTCCACCTCTGCGGCGACCCGCGGCCAGGCGTAGCGCTCGGCGTGCTCGGCGGCCGCGGCGCCCATGCGCGCCCGGCGCTGCGGGTCGAGCGCGAGGGCGCGGAGCGTCTCGGCGAGGGCCGTCGCGTCCCCGCGCGGGACGAGCACGCCGTCGACGCCGTCGCGGACGACGTCGCGGTAGCCCGCGATGTCGGAGGCGACGACCGGCGTCCCCGCCGCGAAGGCCTCCGTGAGGACCATCCCGAAGCTCTCGCCACCGAGCGACGGAGCGGCGAGGACGTCGGCGTCCCGGAGCACCGCGTGCTTCGTCGCGTCGTCGACCTTCCCGAGCGCCGTCACGCCGCGCTGGTCGAGGAGGACGGGGGCGACGTCCTCGTGCCCGGCGCCGACGACGGTGAGCCGCACCGGGACGTGCTCGCGCAGCGCCTCGAAGGCGCGCAGCAGCAGCGGGAGGCCCTTGCGCTCGACCGCCTGCCCGACGAAGACGATGTGGAGCGGCCCCGGCGCCGGCGTGCCCGCGCCGGCCGCGAGATCGACGGCGGACCCGTCGGGGACCGTCACGCCGTTCGGGATGACGCGGTAGCGGCCCCCGTAGAAGCGCCGACCCGTCCACGCCGCCGCCTCGCTCACCGCGATCCTCACGCGCAGGCGGTTGAGCCGGCGGCGGGCGCCGAGGACGTTCGCCGCCGTCCCGTTCGTGAGGGGGTTCGTCGAGTAGCAGTGGAACGTGCCGACGAGCGGGACGTCGGTCGAGCAGAGGACGTCCCAGCCGACGACCGGCGCGACGGGCTCGTGGACGTGCACGACGTCGAAGCCGCCGGTCTCGAGCGTCCGGCGCAGGACGTTCACGGTCTGCGGCAGGACGGAGAGGTTCGACACCGCGCCGTTCGCGGGAAACCCCACCGTGCGGCCGAGCGGCACGAGGTAGTCCGGCATCGGGCGCTGCTCCGGGTGCGCGCCGCGGTGCAGGCGAGCGGAGAGGCCGTCCGGCGGATCGAACGGGGCGAGGACGCGCACGTCGTGCCCCCGATCAGTGAACTGCTCGGCGAGCGCCTCGATGTGCCGCGTCACACCGCCCGGATACGTCCACGAGTATGGGGACACCAGCGCGATGCGCATCCGCGGCACTCTACCGGTCGGCGACCATGGACCGGGAGTCCGCAGGGCGCGTCCCGGTGTGCGGCGCGAGATCGTCGATCGTCGTGTCCGCCGCACGGAGATCCGCGTCGGCCAGTCGCGGATCACCCCGGACGTACGCCACGCCGATCGCGAGGACGACGGTCGCGATGAGGAGGAGCATCGGACCCGAGTCGTTGGAGGCCGCGCCGGCGATGCCCGCGGCCGCCCCGCCGAGGAAGGCCGCGCGCCAGGCCGGATCGCCTGCGAGCGGGGCGAAGATGCGACGCCGGTACTTCCACGCGTAGGCGATCGCGAACGCCGAGATCGCCGTCGCGTACGGCATGAGACCTCGTGTGAGGACGTTCCAGGCGAGCTCGAAGCGCCGCTCGACCGTGTCGACGAGGTCACTGCCCTCCTCCGCGCGCAGGACCGTCCTCGTGAAGTGCCCGTCGCCTC
The DNA here is from genome assembly GCF_059438195.1 of Paraconexibacter sp. NCBI lineage: Bacteria > Bacillati > Actinomycetota > Thermoleophilia > Solirubrobacterales > Paraconexibacteraceae > Paraconexibacter > Paraconexibacter sp. The sequence continues at coordinate 11,359 of NZ_JBLKKY010000042.1, read as the reverse complement.
CCGTCGCGAGGTCGATCGCGGCGAGCGCGGCGAGGGCGAGCGCCGGGACCGCGAGGACGACCGCGGCCCGCAGCTTCGTGAAGCCGCCGGGAAGCATGAGCACCGTGGCGACCGCCGTCCCGGCGCCGATCGTGATGACGCCGCCGACGTCGGCGCCGAGCCGGCCCGCTCCGACCGCGACCCCGAGGACGATGCCCCCCGTCGCGAAGACGGCGGCGGAGCGGCGGGAGCGCCCGTGGCGCCACAGGAGAGCGGCGAGGCCGAGGAAGAGGACGACCGGCAGCGAGGACTCGAGCTCGTTGCCGATCCCGTAGTAACGCGAGCCGAACCGCGGGTTCGGCCCGAGGAGCGAGCGGATGATGAGGTCGGACCCCTGGACGAGGTCGGCGATGTAGACGAGGGCCGTCACGAGGCCGGGCACCACCGGCCCCCGGGGCCATGGGACGAGACGGTCCGTGAGCAGCCCCAGGCCGAACGCGAGCCCGGCCACGAGGAGGAGCTCCGCGTCGCGGCTCGGGGCGAGGGCCGCGGTCACGAGGAGCACCGGGAGGATCCAGAGGAACGCGAGCGCACCGACCCGCAGGCCCGCGCGGACGCCGCGGCGGTCCGCGAAGAACCCGGCGACGAGGAGGACCGAGAGCCAGACCGCGATCATCGTCTCGAGCGCCGGGAAGCGACGGGACCCGAGCACGCGCAGCCGGGAGTTGAGCTCCCTCAGCGCGTCGGCGTCGCGCTTCCCCTCGACGCGGATGACGCGACCCGCGACTCCGGACGGGACCTCGACGCCGAGATGCCGGAGGACCGTGGGGAGGATGTCGATCCCGGCGACGAGGCCGTCGCGCCTCGTCGTGTCCGAGCGCAGCCCCCCCGGCGTCCCGAGCCCGAGCACGCCGGTCGGGAGGAGCTGCGGCGCCCGGAAGTCGGGCGGCGTCTGCATGACGATGAGGAGGTCCCGCGGGTCGTGGCTGTTGATGAGCTCGTTGAGCGCGTGCCCGCCGGGCTCCCCCGTCGGCAACCCGACGACGACGAAGCGCTTCGACGTCAGCGCCCCGAGCGCGCGGTCGGCGACGTCGCGCCCGGCGCCGATCGAGACGAGGTCGATCCGGCCGGCGCGATCTGCGGCGACGATGCCCTCGAGGTGGTGGCGGCCCTCGACGCCGACGTACGCCGTCCCGCCGGGGACGGCCTCGCCGAGCAGGCCCGGCCGCACGTCCGCGGGCGCGTCGTCGGCGCGGTCGAGGGTCTCGAGCCAGCGCTGGTAGAGCCCGCCGACGCCCTCCGGGTAGAGCTCGAGCTCGGGCGGCTCCGTCGGACGGTAGGTCGCCGTCGAGACCCGCGATCCCTGGCTCATGTCGAGGAAGGCCTGGATCTGCTTGTACGTGCCCTGCGAGGCGCCCGTGAGCCCGAGCGCGAGGGCCGCGCGCTCCTCGAGCCGGTCGAGGATCGAGACGCGCGGGAGGACGCCGTCGTCGGGCGGATCCTCGTCGAAGGGGAGGAACGCGAGGACGACGCGCGGAGCGCGGTCGGCGGCCTCCGCCGAGGCGACCGGGCCGACGACGAGGAGGACGGCCGCGACGGCCGTCGCGAGGAGGCCCGCGAGTGCGAGGAGGGGCCGCGTCCGCGTCGGGCGCGGCGCCGCACCCACGCGGCGGGGCACAGACATCGCCGTGACTATAGTTCGAACGAGAGCCATGGCCGACCGCCACTTCGTCAAGTACACGTTCCTCAAGATGGATCCCGCATGGCGCCGCCTGCCGGAGGCCGAGCGGGCCGAGCACAAGCGCGAGTTCCTCGCGGCGTGCAGCGACTTCGCCGAGGACCACTTCCTCCAGGCGTTCTCGCTCGTCGGGACCCGGGGGGACGCCGAGCTCATGCTCGTCGTCGAGACCGAGAACCTCGACCGGATCCACGAGTTCCACGTCGTCCTCGTCCAGAGCGGCCTCATGCAGTGGGCCGAGCAGCCGTACTCGTTCCTCGGCCTGCGCAAGACCTCCGAGTACAGCGACGAGCAGCGCCATCAGCCCCGGCCCTTCAACGGGAAGTACCTCTTCGTCTACCCGTTCGTGAAGCGCCGCGAGTGGTACGGGCTCGAGCCCGACGAGCGCTGGCGGATCATGCAGGAGCACATCCGCGTCGGGAAGGAGTACCCGACCGTGGACAACCACACGACGTACTGCTTCGGCCTCGACGACCAGGAGTTCGTCGTCGCGTTCGACACCGACGACGCGGGGGCGTTCCTCGACCTCGTGCAGCGGCTGCGCACGACCGAGGCGTCGGCGTGGACGGAGCGCGACACCCCGAGCTTCACGTGCATCCGGGCGTCGGTCGAGCGCGCGGTCAACGCGCTCGACGGCGGGGCGCTCACCCGCGAGGCCATCGGCTAGGCGCGACCGGGGCGTCTCCGTGGGGACCGTGTGGACCGCCGTCCTCGCGGGTCCTCGGCGGACGGCCGACGAGGTCGCCGAGGCCGTCCTCCTCGACACCGGCGACGTCGCGGCGAAGCGGTCGCGCTACTGGGCGCTCCTCGTCCTCTCGGCCGTCATCGCGAGCGCCGGCATCGTCGCCGACTCGACGGCGACCGTCATCGGCGCGATGATCATCGCCCCCCTCGCGACGCCGATCCACGGGGTCGCCCACTCGATCGTCGTCGGACGGCCGGGGTCGCTCGGCACCCACCTCCTGCTGCTCCTCCTCGGCGCCACGGCCGTCGCGGGGATCGGCGCCGTCGTCGCGCTCGTGCTCCCGGACGTCGTCTCGCTCTCCGACAACTCGCAGGTCACCGGTCGCGTGAGCCCGGGCCTCGTGGACCTGCTCGCCGCCGCCGCGACCGGCCTCGCGGGCGCCTACGCGATCGCCCGCAAGGACGTCGGCGACATCCTCCCCGGGGTCGCGATCGCGATCTCGCTCGTCCCGCCCCTCGCGGTCGTGGGCGTGACGGCCGTCGAGGACGAGCTCGCGAAGGCCCTCGGCGCCCTCCTCCTCTTCGGGACGAACGTCGTCGCGATCATCGTCACCGCGTGCCTCGTCTTCACGGCCGTCGGGCACGCCCGCACCGACGCGGTGCCGGGCTTCGACCGCCGCCGCGCGTACCGCGTCGTCGGCGCCGTGTCCGTCGTCCTCGTCCTCGCCCTTGCGGCGGGGACGCTGCACACGGTCGTCCGCGAGACGAGGGAAGCCGCGGCTCTCGCGACCGCCGAGGAGTGGGCCGGCGAGCGCGGGGAGCGCGTGATCTCGGCGGAGTACCGCGGCGACGACCTCCACATCACCGTCCTCGGACTCAGGGGGCCCGCCGACGACGACGATCTCCGGCGGCGCCTCGCCGCCGACGTTCCCGACGGGACGGTCGTGGTCGTCGAGCGCATCGCCGGGACCCGTCGCGAGATCGGGCGCACGGGCGATCAGCGACAGACCTCCGGGAGCGCCGGCACCGGCTCGTCCGGCCCGGTCTCCGCCCACGCCCGCCAGGCGCCGTAGACGGGATAGACCCGCCGCAGCGGCGGGTCGAACAGCGCGACGGGGTAGAGCGGGTCCTCCCGGGCGGTGTACTGGAAGACCGCCTCGACGCCCGGTGTCGCGTCCCATTCGACGAGCTGGGCGTGCTGGGCGCGGCACTGCGCGCGCAGCGACGGCTCGTCGACCGGACGCGGGCCACTCACCCGATTGCCTCCCACCCCGGTCTCCGTCACCCAGATCGGCCGGTCCTGCGTGCACTCGCGGCGGTCGAGCGCCGCGCGGAGCTCGCCGACCGCGTCGTGCTGCCGGCGGTCGGGACGGACGTACTGGTGCTGGGCCCAGACGTCCCCCGCGCACGCGACGTCGTCCGGGAGCGCGGAGACGAACTCGGTGACGCCGGTCGACCGCGGCCCGGGCGCGCGGAAGCCGGCGAGCTCGCCGAGCACGAGTCGGCGGTCCCCGCCCGCTGCCGCGAGCTCCTCGCGGGCCGCCCGGACGAAGCGCTCGTAGACCGCGGGAGCGTTCGAGGGCGCCGATGCGTCACAGCGGTCCCTCTGGGGACTCACGAACGTCGGGTGGTTCGGCTCGTTCCACGGGCTCCACCACCGCAGCGGCACGCCGACGTCGCGGCCGAGGGCGACGAGGTCGCCGATGAGCCGGCGGTAGGCGCGCAGCCCCTCGGCGGTGATCGGGCGCATCCGCGGCTGCGCGCCCTCCTGCTCGCATCCGCGCGCGGGGAGCGCCGCCCACTCGGGCGTCCAGGCGATGACGACGACGACCTCCCAGCCTCCGTGGAGGCGCTGCTGCTCGCGGATCGCCTCGAGCTGGGTCCGCAGCCCCGCGAACGGCGCGCACGGCGGCGCGCCGCGGAGGCAGCCGTCCTGCGGCTGGGCGAGGTCGGCGGGCGCGGACGGGTCCGGCTGCACGCGCGGCCAGTCGACGACGACGCGGACGTAGCGAGGACGCAGCGCCTCGACGCGGTCGCGGTAGCCGGCGAAGCCCGCGGGCGGTGGCCCCGCGCCGGCCGGCAGCGTGAGCTGCGCGTTGAACTCGGTGAGCCCCAGCGCGAGACGTTGTTCGCGGGGGCCGTCGGCGCGCTCGGCGAGTCGCGGGTCGACGTCGTCCGCGCAGGACGAGACGGCGAGCCCGAGGAGCAGCGCCGCCGCGGCCGCGGCGGCGCGGCGGAGGGTCAGACCGCGCTGACCTCGTCCTCGTCCTCGACGCGGAACGACGACCCGCAGCCGCAGGCCGCGACGACGTTCGGGTTGTTCACCTGGAACCCGGCGCCGGTCATCGCCTCGATGTAGTCGATCGTCGAGCCGTCGACGTACGGCAGGCTGGGACTGTCCACGAGGATGCGCAGACCGTGATCCTCGAAGACGATGTCGCCGTCCCGCTGCTCGTCGAAGGCGAGTTGGTATTGGAAGCCGGAGCAGCCCCCGCCCTTCACGCCCACGCGCAGACCGGCGACGCTCACGTCGGCCTCCTGGGCGGCGAGGAACTCCTGGACCTTCTCGGCGCCCTTCTCCGAGAAGGTGATGCCCTTGGCGTTGTAGGTGACCTGGGTGCTCATCGCTTCACGAAGTATAGCGGTCCGCGCGACCGACTCCGAGGGGCTTCCCCGCAGCCGAGAGCAGAGGGGTCTCTGCGCTACGCTCGGAGACCCGATGCCGACGACAGCCGATCTGAAGAACCGTATCGAGGCCGCCCTCCCGGGTGCGACCGCAGAGGTCGAGGACTGGACGGGCGGAGGGGACCACTTCCGTGCGACCGTCGTCGCCCCGCAGTTCGACGGTCTCTCGAGGATCGCGCAGCACCGACTCGTCTACGACATCTTCGGAGACGAGATCGGCGGCCCGATCCACGCCCTCAGCCTCACCACAAGAACCCCGGAGTGACCATGTCCGACGACAACCCGATCCGCGAAGCGATCGCCGAGGCGATCAAGGAGAACGAGGTCATCCTCTTCATGAAGGGCACGCCGGACGCGCCGGCGTGCGGCTTCTCCGCCCGCACCGTCGCCGCTCTCCAGGCGCTCGGCGCGCCGTTCGCCGCGGTCGACATCCTCCCGGACCCGCGCATCCGCCAGGAGCTCTCCGCGCTCTCGAGCTGGCCGACGATCCCCCAGCTCTTCGTCTCGGGCGAGCTCATCGGCGGCTGCGACATCGTCATGGAGATGTACGAGACCGGCGAGCTCGCGTCGGCGCTCAAGGTCGAGACGCCCGAGGAGGCGCCGTCGCAGGCCCCCGACGCCTCGCAGGGCCCTCTCGGCATCGAGAACCGCCTCTCCTAGACGACGGCGGCCGCGACGCGCGGCCGCGGAGCCCGTTCCCTGGGCTCAGCCCGTGATGCGGATGCGGCGGCTCGCCCGGCCGCCGATTCGCAGATCCCCGACGCGCGCGACCGGGCGGCCCGGGTCCAGCGTCTCCCCCGTCTCGGGATCGACGACAGGGTCGTCGGGGTCGGAGAACGAGACCCGCATGCGGTCGTCGCGGCGGATCGCGGCGATCTCCTCCGCGAGCTCGTCGACCGTCGCCGGCCCGGAGGCCTCGCCCCCGTCCGCCCCCTCGTCCCCGAAGAGCCCACCCACGTCGAGGACGTCGATGAGCGCCTCCTCGGCTCCCGTGGGCGAGTCGGGAGCGGCGCCCGTGAGGCGCAGCTCGCGCACCCCGCGCGGCGTGTCCCGGGGGATCCGGATCCGGACCGTGCGCGTGATCGCGGCGCCGCGCGAGCGACGCAGCGAGAGCCGGACCGGGATCGTCGACCCCCGCCGGGCGCGACGCGGCGCGCGGATCGACCGGAGGTAGGCCTGCGGATACTCCCGTGAGAGACGGAGGTTGACCTCCACGCGGTCGATGTCGAGGACGCCGAGCTCGAAGGAGTCGAGCAGCGCGATCGCGGTCGAGACGTCGGTGATCGCGGCGCCGTTGGGACCAGGTCCGCCGCCGACGTAGCGGTTGCAGAACCGCAGCGGCCTCTCGCGCCCGCGCAGCTCGATGCGCATGCACATCTGCCCGGACTGCCGGGCCGGGCCGCCGTCGAGCGCGGCGAGCGCGCCGTTGCCGATCGCCGTCGGGGCGGCGATCCCGAGCCCGGAGACGCCGGTCGGCAGGCCGAGCCGCGACTCGTCGGCGACGGTGATCTCCTGGACGCGGGTGCGGTCCCGGTCGACATCGGTCGTGACGATCCGCAGCGGGAAGCGGGCGGGGAGCGCGCCGACCCGTCCGGCGACCGCGTTGTTCCCGTCGTTCGTCAGGGTGCCGACGTCGTGGCCCGGGGACGCGAGCTTGTACGTCGTGAGCTCCTCGGAGCCGAGCGGGTTCGAGACGACCGTGTGCACCCACGCGTCCTGGAGGAGGAGCGAGCGGGCCCCCACGCCGTCGAACGGGTGTCCGAAGGCCCAGACGGCGTCGCCGGCCGCGTAGGCGACCGTCCCGATCGCGCCGACGCTCACCGCGCCGCTCGCGAGGCCGACCGACACGGAGGCGCCCGGCACGAGCGGCTGGACCGGGAAGACGGAGCGGCTCCGCGGCGCCCCCGCCGGCGAGATGGCGAGCGGGCGCCCCGCGCGACGCGCGGCGCGGCGCAGGAGCCGCGCCACGGGCCCGCTCACGCCCGAGACCGAGAGCGGGCTCGCGAGCGGTCGCGCCGCGCGCAGCGTGCGCGGCGCCCGTCGCGTGGCCGCCGGGACGGCGACGTCCGTGCCGAGGATGAGCTCGATCGGCGTCGCGAGCACGACCTTGCCGCCGTACTCGCCGATCCCCTCGCTGATCGCGCCGATGTTCCGCGGGACGCCCGCGGCATCCAGGCAGCGGATCGGCGATCCCGAGAAGCCGGGCCCGATGCCGGTCGCGTCGACGGCCGGCCCCGAGACGCGGACGAGGATGCGGGGGCTCGCGGCGCCCGTGTCACCGGCGATGACGTCGAGGACCTCGACGCCGAAGGTCGTGATGTCCACGCCCCGGACGACGGTCGCGCCCCAGCAGGCGAGGCCGGGCCCCACCTCCGCGAGCGGCATGATCGGCTCGGCCTGCGCGCGTGCCGGCGTCGCCGCGGGCCCGACGAGGAGGAGCACGGCGGCGAGAGCGGTGAGGCGCGGCACGGCGGCACCGTAGCGGAGGATCCTGCCCATGGCACGACCACTATCGGCCGATGCGATCCCCGGCCGTAGGATTGCCTCGATGGATCTGCCGACCGGAGAGCACGCCGCGCTGCGCTGGGACGGCTCCCGCCTCCACCTCCTCGACCAGACCCGGCTCCCGCACGAGGAGGCGTGGGTCGTGCCCGAGACGACCGCGGAGCTCGTCGACGCGATCCGGCGGCTCGTCGTCCGGGGCGCCCCGAACATCGGGATCGCCGGGGCCTACGGCCTCGCGGCCGCGCTCCGCGCGGAGCCGTCCCTCGGCACGCTCGAGGACGCGGCCGCCGCGCTGCGCGACGCGCGTCCGACCGCCGTCAACCTCGCCTGGGCGGTCGACCGGGTCCGCGACGCGGCCCTCGCCGCCGGCCCCGCCCGCATGGCGGCAGCCGCGCGGGCCGAGGCCGAGGCGATCGAGGCCGAGGAGCATGCGGCCTCCGCCGAGATCGGCCGGCTCGGCGCCGATCTCCTCGCGGGCCTCGTCGGCGGCGAGCGCGTCCGCATCCTCACGCACTGCAACGCCGGGGCGCTGGCGACCGGCGGGACGGGCAGCGCCCTCGGCGTCATCGGCGCCCTCGCCGACCGCGGCGTCGCGGTCGAGGTCCTCGCGTGCGAGACCCGGCCGCTCCTCCAGGGAGCCCGGCTCACCGCGTGGGAGCTCCGCCGCCGCGGCCTCCCCCACGCCGTGCTCGTCGACGGCGCGGCCGCGGGGCTCATCCTCCGCGGCGAGGTCGACGCCGTCGTCGTCGGATGCGACCGCGTCGCGGCGAACGGCGACGCGGCGAACAAGGTCGGCACGCTCGCCCACGCGCTCGCCGCCGCCGACGCCGGGATCCCGTTCGTCGTCGCCGGCCCGACGTCGACGATCGACCCGGGCCTCGAGAGCGGCGAGGGCATCGTCATCGAGGAGCGCGCCCCCGGCGAGGTGACGAGCTTCGACGGCCGCGAGGTCGCGCCCGAGGGGTCGGCGGCACGCAACCCGGCGTTCGACGTCACGCCGGCCCGGCTCGTCTCCGCTCTCGTCACCGAGCGCGGCGTCGCCCGCCCCGTCGACCGCGAGGGCGTCCTGCGGCTCGTGCCGCCGCGGTCCCAGGCGGGCGTCGCGTGAGGGCGGCGCGCTCGACCTCCCCGGACGACGTCGAGATCGTCGAGATCGAGGATCCCGTCGCCGGGCCGGGAGAGGTCGTCGGCCGCGTCCTCGCGTGCGGCGTGTGCGGGTCGGACGTGAGCCGGGGGTGGGTCGCGAAGAAGGTGCCGGTCGTCCTCGGGCACGAGCTGTGCGCCGAGGTGGAGGCGGTCGGCGCGGGCGTCGACGGCCTCGCGCCGGGCGACCGGGTCGTCGTCCACCACCACGCGCCGTGCGGCGAGTGCCGGCGGTGCCGTCGCGGGCACGAGACGCTCTGCGACCGCTTCCGCACGACGGCCCTCGATCCGGGCGGGTTCGCGGAGCGCGTGCGCGTCCCGGCGGACCTCGTCGACGAGCTCCTGCCGCTCGACGGGCTCGACGTCGAGCGGGCCACGTTCACCGAGCCGCTCGCCTGCGTGCTGCGCGCCTTCGATCGCACGCGGCTCGGGCCCGACGACGCCCTCCTCGTCGTCGGGGCGGGCACGAGCGGCCTCCTCGCGGTCGCGGCCGCACGCGCCCGTGGCGTGGCGCGCGTGCTCGTCCGCGAGCCGCGGGAGGAGAGGCGCGCGCTCGCCGTGCGTCTCGGCGCGACCGTCCACGAGGGCGCGGAGGAGGCCGACGTCGCTCTGGTGTGCACCCCGGCGGCCGCCGCGATCGCCGACGCCGCCGGTGCGCTCGCGCCGGGCGGCGCACTGTGTCTCTACGCCCCGCCCTCCCCGGAGGCGCGGCTCGACCTCCCTGCGCTCCCGCTCTACCTCGCGGAGGCGGAGATCCACCACAGCTACTCGGCCGGCCCCGCGGAGATGCGCGCCGCGCTCGCGCTCCTGCGCACCGGCGAGGTCGATCCGCTCCCCCTCGTCACGCATCGCCTCCCGCTCGCGGAGACGGCACGGGCACTCGACCTGCAGCGGACCGGCTCGGCGATCAAGGCGCTCGTCGTCCCGTGATGCGCGCCGCCGTCCTCCACGGCCCGGACGACCTCCGCGTCGAGGAGGTCCCGGACCCGCGCGGCGAGGTCGTCGTCGAGATCCGCGCCGCGACGGCGTGCGGGACGGACGCGAAGATGCTGCGTCACGGGCATCGCATCCTCGGCCCGTACCCCTGCCGGTTCGGTCACGAGATGGCGGGGGTCCGGGCCGACACCGGCGAGGCGGTGCTCGTGGGCGACTCGGTCGCGTGCGGGCGCTGCGCGCCGTGCCTCGCCGGCCGCGCCCAGCTCTGCCGCGGCATGCGCTGGATCCTCGGCGGCTTCGCGGAGCGCATCGCGGTCCCCGCGGCTGCCCTCCATGCCCTCCCGCGCGGGCTCGACTTCGCGACGGCCGCGGTCGCCGAGCCGCTCGCGGCGTGCATGCACGCCGTCGCACGAGGGACGTCGAGCGCCGACTGCGCGGTGCTCGGCGGCGGCTCGATGGGGCTCATGATCGCGCGGCTGCTCGTCCTCGACGGGCGGGAGGTCCTGCTCGCCGACCGCCATGCGGCGCGACGGGCGCAGGCGGAGGCCTGGGGCGCGCGGACCGCCGAGCGCCTCGAGGGGCGCCACGATCTCGTCTTCGAGGCGGTCGGCCGTCCCGAAGCCTGGGCGGACGCCGTGACGGCCGTCGCGCCCGGGGGGTGCGCCGTGCTCGTCGGCGGCTGTCCGAGCGGCACGCGCGCGGCGCTGCCGGCGGGCGCGATCCACTACGAGGAGGTCGACGTGCGCGGGGCCTTCCACCACGATCGCGCGGAGGTCGACGCGGCGCTCACGCTGCTCGCCACGGGAGAGGTCGACGGCGCCGCCCTCCTCGGTGACGTCGTCGCCCTCGAACAGCTCGCCGGCGCGCTCCACGCCCCGTCGCCGGGCGGCGCCGCGCGCAAGGTCGTCGTCGACCCGCGCATCGCTCCTCACACGACGGCCCGCGACGCCGTTGCATCTGCATGAGGCTCGTCACGACCGTCATGCCGACCCCGATCGGCCCGCTGCGCCTCGTCGGCGACGGCGACGCGCTGCGCCACGCTGCCTTCGACCTCCCACGTGACCCCGAGTGGCGGGAGGTGGCCGGGGCGCTGGGCCCGGCCCGCGCCGAGCTCGAGGAGTACTTCGCCGGCGAGCGGCGCGAGATGACGGTGCCCGCCCGCGGCGACGGCACGGCGTGGCAGCGCCGTGTCTGGTCGGCCGTCGCGGCGATCCCGTACGGCGAGACGCGGACCTACGGCGAGCTCGCCGCCGCGCTCGGGCGACCGGGGGCGGCCCGGGCGGTCGGGGCGGCGAACGCGGCCAACCCCCTCTGCGTCGTCGTGCCCTGCCACCGGGTCGTCGGCGCGGGCGGCCGCCTCACCGGGTACGCCGGCGGACTCGCCCGCAAGCGCGCGCTCCTCGCGCTCGAGCGCGGGTGAGCGCCGGGACCGATCTCGCGCCCACGACGCCGTTCGACGGCGAGCGCCTCCTCGCCTGGCTCGCCGCCCGAGCGGTCCCCGGGGTCGAGAGCGTGGAGGGCACGACGTATCGGCGGGTCGTCCCGACGCGCGACGGCCCGCTCGTCGTCGCTCTCGACCTCGGGCCCGATCGCGCCCGCGCGCGGTTCGCGGGGCGTCCCGGCCGGGATGCGCGCGCGGATGCCGTGGGCCGGCTGACGGCGCTCGTCGGCGCGCGGGCGGCGGTCGGC
>NZ_JBLKKY010000041.1:0-43294 GCF_059438195.1 Paraconexibacter sp. | reverse complement strand
GGATCGGCGGTCAGGAGCGCGCCGAGCCGGCGAGCCTGCGCTCGGCCGACCCGTCCGACGTGCGGCGGACGGTCGCCGAGAGCGCGTCCGCGACGGCCGTCGAGGTCGATGACGCCGTCCGGCTCGCCGGGGCCTCGCGCTGGGGGGCGCGTCCGGCCGAGGAGCGCGCGGCGGTCCTCGTCCGCGCGGCCGGGGCGCTCCGCGACGACCGGCGTGCGCTCGCGGCCCTCGCCGTGCGCGAATGCGGCAAGCCGTGGCCCGAGGCCGACGCCGACGTCTGCGAGGCGATCGACTTCCTCGAGTACTACGCGCGGGCGGCGGTCGCCGTCGAGCACGGGCCCGAGCTCGTGCAGGTGCCGGGGGAGCGCAACGCCATGCGCTACCGGCCGCGCGGCGTCGCCGCGGTCGTCGCGCCGTGGAACTTCCCGCTCGCGATCGCCTGCGGCATGACCGCCGCGGCGCTCGCGACCGGCAACGCCGTCTGCCTCAAGCCCGCCGAGCAGTCGCCGGCGTGCGCGGCGGCCCTCGTCGACGCGCTCCACGGAGCCGGCGTCCCGGCCGACGCGCTCGCGCTCCTCCCCGGCGCCGGCGAGGTCGGAGCAGCGCTCGTCCGCCACCCGGGCGTCCACGTCGTCGCGTTCACGGGCAGCGCGGCCGTCGGCCTCGAGATCGTCCGCGCGGTCACCGAGCCGTCGGCCGAGCGCCGCCACGTCACGAGCGTCGTCGCGGAGATGGGCGGCAAGAACTGCGCGATCGTCGACGCGGACGCCGACCTCGACGTCGTCGTCCCCGCCGTCCTGCGCTCGGCCTACGCCTTCGCCGGGCAGAAGTGCTCGGCCGCGTCGCGGGTGCTCGCGCACGCGCGCGTCGCCGACGCGCTCGCGGAGCGGCTCGCCGGCGCCCTCGCGACGCTGCGGGTCGGGCCGGCCGACGACTTCGCGACGGACGTCGGGCCGGTCATCGACGTCGAGTCCCGCGACCGGCTCGAGGCCGCCGTCGCAGCGCTCACGGGGGAGGTCGTCCGCGGCGAGGCGCCCGGCGGCGACGGCCTCTTCGTCGCGCCCGCGCTCGCCGTGTCCCCCGAGCCGCACGACCCGCTCCTGCGCCGCGAGCTCTTCGGGCCGGTCCTCACGCTCGAGACGGTCGCCGACGTCGATGCCGCGTGCGCGATCGTCGACGACCTTCCGCAGGCGCTCACCGGCGGGCTCTTCTCCCGCGACCCCGACGTCATCGCGCGGGTCGCGCGGCGCACGCCCGTCGGCAACCTCTACGTCAATCGGGCGACGACCGGGGCGATGGTCGGGCGGCAGCCGTTCGGCGGGAACCGGCTGTCGGGGACGGGCGCGAAGGCCGGTGGCGCCGACTACCTCCTGCGGTTCGCCGAGCCCGTCGTCGTCACCGAGAGCACCGTCCGGCACGGGCTCCCGCTCGAGTGAGGAGCTCGAGCGTGCCCGTCCCGAGGACGCACCGGCGCGTGGTTGGATGAGCACGATGGTGCAGCGGCTCGAAGCGGACTACCTCGTCGTCGGCGCCGGTGCGTCGGGGATGGCGTTCACCGACGCCCTCGTCCGGCACGCCGACGTGCGCGTCGCGCTCGTCGACCGCCGCCACGCGCCCGGCGGCCACTGGCTCGACGCGTACCCGTTCGTGCGCCTCCACCAGGCCTCCGCCTTCTACGGCGTCGCCTCGACGGTCCTCGGCTCGGGCGCGATCCAGCGGGTGGGTCCCGAGGCCGGGCTGCACGAGCGTGCCGGCGCCGCGGAGGTCTGCGCCTACTACCGCCGCCTGCTCGACGACCAGCTCGTGCCGTCCGGCCGCGTCACCTTCCACCCGGGCTGCGAGCACCTCGGCGGCGGCGCGTTCGTCTCCCGCCTGTCGGGGAAGCGCGTCGATGCCGGCCCTGATTGCCGGATCGTCGACGCCCGCTACCTCGCCCCGGAGATCCCCGCGACGACCCCGCCGCCGTTCGCGGTCGGCGAGGGGGCGCGCGTGCTCCCCGTCCACGCCCTCCCGCAGCTCGAGGCCGCGCCGGCGGAGCTCGTCGTCGTCGGGTCCGGGAAGACGGCGACCGACACCATCGTGTGGCTCCTCGGGCAGGGGGTGGAGCCGGACGCGATCCGCTGGGTGCGGCCACGGGAGCCGTGGATGCTCAACCGCGCGGTCGTCCAGCCCGACCCCGCCGTCTTCACCGCCATGGCAGCCGACACGATGGAAGCCGCGGTCGCCGCGTCCTCTCCGGACGACCTCTTCCTGCGCCTCGAGGCCGCGGGGGTGATGCTGCGCATCGACCGCTCGACGACCCCGACGATGGCGAAGACCCCGACGCTCGCGCAGTGGGAGCTCGACCTGCTGCGGACCGTCGAGCGGGTCGTCCGGCTCGGTCACGTCCGTGCCGTCACGACCGGCCGGATCGAGCTCGACCGGGGGGAGGTGGCGATCGAGCGCGACGCCGTTGTCGTCCACTGCGCCGCGGCCGGGCTGCAGTACCCGCCGCTCGTCCCGATCTGGGGGGAGGGGGCGATCACGATCCAGCCGGCCCGCACGGGGTTCCCGTGCTTCGGCGCGGCTCTCGTCGGCTACGTCGAGGCGACCCGTGAGGAGGACGAGGAGAAGAACCGGCTGTGCCCGCCGGCCCCGCTCTCGGACACGCCCGCCGACTGGGCGCTCATGCAGGCTCTCGGCGGGCGCGCGGCGCGGGCGTGGGGAGCCGAGCCGGACATCCGCGAGTGGGCGGACGGCGTGGCCTTGAATCCGTCGCGCGCGCCGGCCGACGGGCTCGCCGACGCGGCCTTCACCGCCGCCCGCGAGCGTCTGGGGTCGGTGCTCGAGCCGGGGCTCGCGGCGATGGCCGGGCTCGCGGCGCAGGGCGGGTGCCCCGGCGCGCGCCCCTGAGGCGCGGCGGATTCAGCCGCCGCGGCGCCAGGGCAGACGGCGCTTGGGCTTCTCCTCGCCCTCGGCGGCCTCGGCGGTCATCGCCTCGTAGGCGGCCTGCGCCTCGCGGGCGAGCGCGTCGAGGTCGCCGTCGATGAGCCGCTTCGCGAGCTCGAGGGCCCGCGACCAGAGGGCGTCGATGAGCCGTGCGGTCTGCGGGTCGTCGGCGACCTCGCCGATGCGCAGGGCCTGCGGCGCGTCGTTGCCGACGGGGTCGACGATGAGGTAGCGGCGCCCGCCCGGCCACGAGACGGCGAGCATGATGCGGTCGTCGGCGCGCAGCGCGCTCGTGAGCTCGACGCCTTCCGCGGCCTGGAGGATCTCCTCGGAGGCGAGCTCGTGCTCCTCGATCCACTCGGGTGGCCAGGTGGGGAACGGGTCGCTCATGTCCCGCACAGTGAACCGGACCGGGCGCTCGCGTGCCGGGGCGCGGCCTGCGAGGGTGTGTGGATGGCGGGCGCGATCGTCCTCGCCGAGCGCGGGGAGCACCTCACCTTCACCTACGAGGATCTCCTGCGCTACCACGGCCCGGGGTCCCCGGCCGGCGTCGCCCACGCCTGCAAGGTCCTCGAGCGCGGCATCCCGCTCCTCGCCGGCGAGGGCCCGTGCGAGCGGCGGGCGGTGACCGTGCGCACGGCGTTCGGCGGGCCGGGCGCCCGCGACGCGTTCGAGATGGCGACGCGCGCGGTGAGCGACGGCCGCTTCACGCTCGACCCGTCGCTCTCGCGGCCGGAGCGCGGGCGGACGCTCGAGCGGTTCGTCTTCGCGCTCGGCCACCGCGGACGCGAGGTGACGCTCGTCGTGCGCGAGGGCTTCGTCCCCGACGAGCTCATCGACCTCGCGCGGACCGAGCCGCGCAGCCCGGCGCAGGAGCGGCGCTTCGCCGAGTGCAAGCGCGAGACAGCGGCCCTCGTCGTCGCGGCGCCCGCCGAGGAGGTCTACGACGTCGAGACGGGCTGAGCGGCTCCGCGCCGAGATGCGCCGCGCGGCGTGGTAGCGTCGCGCCGCGTGCGTCGGCCGGCAGGGATCGCGATCGTCCTGGGTGTCCTCCTCGGGCACGCCGCCGGTGCGGGCGCGCAGGGTCCGCAGCTGCCGCCGGTGGGAGTCGTGCACGCGAAGGCGTCGGTCGTCGAGCGCGGCTGGATCCGGCTGAAGGCCGGCGGCCCGCCGGGCGCGGTGCTGCGCGTCGACGAGACGACGACCGGGACTCCCGAGCTCGTGACGACGATGCCGCTCACGGCGCCGACGAGCGGTCGCCGCCGACTGCTGGCGTGGCGGTGCGACCGCCTCACCCGCGAGATCACGGTGACGGCGGTGCTGCCGGACGGCTCGACGCGGCAGACGGTCACCGCCGCGACGACGCCGGCGTGCGGGCGGCGCTTCGTCCTCGGCACGGGGCGCGGCCGGGCGCGCCGCGGCATCGACGTGCGGATCGCCGACCGGTTCGGGGTCGGCGATGCCGAGGTGCGCGTCTGCGCCGCGCCCGGCCGGCGTGCTCCCCGCTGCGAGGTCGTCCGCTTCGCGCCGGGAGAGCGGGCGCGGGTCGTGCGGCTGCCGGCCCCGGTCCCGGGCCGCTACCGGGTGACGATGCGCACTCCCTACGGGCAGGAGGCGGCGGGGACCGGGCGTGTGCGGCGGGCGGCGGGACGGTTCCGCCTGCTCGCCACAGGCGACTCGATGATCCAGATCATCGACGGGTTCCTCGACCGGCGGCTTCGCGACCGCGGCGGCCGGGTGCGCAGCGACGCGCACATCGCGACCGGGATCTCCAAGCCCGAGCAGTTCGACTGGCTCGGGAGGGCCCGGGGCATGGCGCGTTCGTTCGAGCCGCACGTCACGGTCGTCTTCCTCGGGGCGAACGACGGCTTCCCGCTGCGCCGCGGCGGTCGTCGCGTCGACTGCTGCGGCGAGGATTGGGTCGCGGCGTACGCCGATCGCGTCGAGACGATGATGCGCAGCTACGCGCGCGGCGGCGCGGGCCGCGTCTACTGGCTCCTCCTGCCCGCCGCCCGGGACGAGCGGTTCAACCGCGTGTTCCGGCCGGTGAACCGGGCGATCCTCCGCGCCGCACGCCGCTTCGACGAGACCGCGGTCGCGGTCATCGACATGCGCCGGCGGTTCACCCCGGGTGGCCGCTTCCGCGCCTCCATCCGCGCGGGCGGCCGTCGTGTGACGGTCCGTCAGGACGACGGCGTCCACCTCAACGTCAAGGGCGCGTCGATCGCCGCCGGCGTCATCGTGCGGTGCCTGAGGCGGGACGGATACATCGGCTGACGTTCGCGGCTCGCGTCGGCCCGGGACGCGAGCGCGCGATTCGCATCGGGCTCCACCGGGAAGGATCTGGGCGAGCGACTTCTGGACGACTGCATATACCCCTAGGCAGACGAACATGCCACCACGGGAAGATTCACGAAATCTGTCGCAGTAATACTGTTCCAGATGAGTCGGACCGTCCCCTGCCCCGGCCGGCTCGAGTCGAGTCGAGCGGGTCCCCGACCGCTCGACCCGGAGTCGTGGTGGTCCCGGGGAGCCACGGCTCCCCGGGACATCACGGCAGTGACGTCGCCGCGACGGCAGACCTTCGTTCGCGGGCCGCGGCGTCGCGTCGCTGCCGTGGACACCTGGCCGATGTCGCTCGGACGAGCGCGAGAAAGCGGGTAGGCACGTGAACATGACCGGCAAGACGCGTCGCGAGCTGATCGAGGAGCTGCGTCGTGCGTCGTCCGATGCGCTCGAGCTGAGCGAGCTGCTCGACGCCGAGCCCCCGGGCACGTTCGATCAGATCGAAGCGCAGGACCTCGACGACATCGTCGTGCTGCTCCGGCGGGCCGCGGAGGTCTCCTCCGCCACGACCGCCCCGGACGACCGCGACCATCACGACCACCTCCGCCGGATCGTCGGCCGGCACATCGAGTCGGCGCGCGTCGCCGTGAGCTGGCTGCGCCCGGGCGGAGATCACTGGGCGGACGAGACGGCGAGGCTCCTCGAGGAGGCGCGCCTGCACGTCGAGACCGGGGGTCCGAGTCGGTAGCGGCGCCCGGATCGCGCGACGCAGCGGTCCGCTGCGCGCGTCGGCGCCCTCGCCGGGACGACCGCGCGGGCCGTCCCGGCCGCTCCCGGTCGCCCGCTCGGCGACGGACGCCTCACTCGGAGGCGGGAAGCGTCTCTCCGATCGAGGCGGCGTCGCCGTCGGGGTCGATCCGGTAGCCGTTCTTCGTGCCGTGGGGCGTCGCGTACACGGCGTCGGGCTCGTGCTGCGGATGATGGTGCGCGAGCTGATGGAGGACGAGCTTGCCGTGCCGCTCGGCCAGTTCGGCGAGGGCGCGTGCCTGGGCCGGCGTCAGTTCGATCATCGTTCACCTCGTCGCGGTCGGCGGTCTCAGCCTCTCGGGGCGCTCGCCCGCCTCGCGGACGCGGCAGCGCCCCTGGGCCAATCGTAGTCGTGCGACGGCGGTCGCGACAGGGCTCGCGCGCCCTTCGTCGGGTCCTGGCCCCCGCAGGTCTCCGCGCCGCCCGCCGCCGTGATCAGCGGCGGCCGAGCAGCCCGCGCACGCCCGTCCACGCCGCGCCGACGGCGCCGCGGCCGAAGCCGACGAGCATGTTCCCGAAGTCGAAGCGGTCCCGCCAGAGGGCGATGCGGCCGTCGCGGACCTCGAACGTGCCGCAGACCCAGAACGACGCCTTGAAGGCCCCGACGCCGAGGACGTCGGTGCGCTCGGTGAGCACCGTCGAGCCGTTGGCGGCGATGTTGTGCATCCGCACCTCGAACGTCGGACGCCCGACCGGCGGGAAGAACG
Organism: Paraconexibacter sp.; assembly: GCF_059438195.1. Taxonomy (NCBI): domain Bacteria; kingdom Bacillati; phylum Actinomycetota; class Thermoleophilia; order Solirubrobacterales; family Paraconexibacteraceae; genus Paraconexibacter; species Paraconexibacter sp. The sequence continues at coordinate 36,566 of NZ_JBLKKY010000041.1, read as the reverse complement.
ACTTCAGCGTGCGCACGAGCCCAGCGCGGGTGCGCGTCGCCGGGAGCGGGACGTTCTGGTAGACGACGTCGTCGGTGCAGAGGGCCGCGGCGCCCTCGATGTCGAGGTTCTCGAGCGCCTCGATGAAGCGCTCGACGACGGCGATGGCCTCGCGCTCCTGTGTCGAGCCGGTGCCGGAGGAGCCGTTGCGGCTGGCGGGAGTCGTGGTGTCGGGCATGAGCGGACCCTACCTCGGCCCGAAGGACGCGAGCAGGGGTCGCCGGGCCCGGAGAACGCTCACGGGGCTCCCACGAAGCTCCCAGGGACGCGGCCTAGCGTGGGCGCATGACCTTCACGAGCCGAATCTGCTCCGTCCTCGCCGTGCTCGGGAGCGCGGCGGTGATCACCGGCTGCGGGGAGGGCGCCGAGAGCAGCGACGGGGCGTCCGACCGCGTGGCGGCGGCCGCGGCACCGGCGGCGAGCACCTCCCCGGCCGGCGAGGACGCCCTCCAGGGCTCCTCCGAGGCGGCCGGCGGCGCCCGCCCGCACGGTCCGTTGCCCGGCGACTGCCCGGCGGACGTCTTCCAGACCGCCCGCGACGGCGCGGAGGCCAACGGGCAGGAGGTCGCCTTCGACGTCGAGTGCACCGGCGACTCGGCGACCGTGACGACCAACGGCCTCATCGACTACGAGTACGCCCCGATCACCCCGAACGACCTCGCGGCGCAGGATCTCTCGTTCACACTGCCCCTCAGTCCGACGGAGGCCTCGGGTCCCCAGGCGATGGGCCTCGGGCCCTCCGGCGTCGCCGTCAACGGCGTCGTCTCCTTCGGCGCCTTCGAGGCGCCGCGCGACGGGCTGCGGGACCCGCTCTCCGACGGGCTCCTCGACCAGTGCAACGGTCACACGGCGCCAGGCGGGCTCTACCACTACCACGCGCGGATGGACTGCCTCTTCACCCAGGAGGAGCTCGACGACCCCGCGACCGTCGTCGGCTGGTCGCTCGACGGCTACCCCGTGATGACGGACGTCGCGTGCACCGACGAGGCGTGCACCGACACGGAGACCGTGTCGTCCAGCTACGTCCGGGTCGACGAGGGCTCGACGACGCCCGACGCCTGGGAGTACCGGGAGAGCGACGGCGGCCTCGACGAGTGCAACGGGCGCGTCGGCGCCGACGGCAACTACCGCTACTACGCGACCGACACCTACCCCTACCTGCCGTACTGCTACCACGGCCTCACCGACGCGTCGGCGGGCGACTTCACCGGCGCGCCCTCTCCGACCCCGGGCGGCGGGCGCGGGTGAGGGATGCGCTCCCGCCGCGGCGTCGACCGCGCTCGACGAGGACCGGACGATCACTCTCGAGCTGCGCCTGCGCACCGCGTCCGGCGACGACGTGACGGTGTCCTCCCGTGCGAACCGGGGCGCGGAGGACGCGCTCGTCGACGGCGCCGGCGCGGCGTCCGCCATCGACGGCGGACGGGTCGCCGCGACGGTCCGGATCGACCTCGCCGCGGTCATCCCGGGGACCGACCTCGCCGCCGCCAGCCCGGGGCTCACGGCGCCGCGCGCGCTCGGCGACGGCGTGTCGTCCACGGTGCAGCGCACGTGCCGCGGCCATCCGGCCGCCCGGCTCGCCCCGCCTCTAGGGTGCCTGCATGTCATCGCCCACCGACCGCAAGGCGATCCGCGTCCGCGGGCTGCGCAAGAGCTTCGGCGAGGTCCACGCGCTGCAGGGCGTCGACCTCGACGTCGACGAGGGGACCGTCCTCGGCCTGCTGGGTCCCAACGGCGCCGGCAAGACGACGGCCGTCCGCGTCCTCACGACGCTGCTGGCGCCCGACGCCGGCGAGGTGCGAGTGGCGGGCCTCGACGCCGTCGCCGACGCCGAGGCGCTGCGGTCGCGCATCGGCCTCGCCGGGCAGTACGCGGCGGTCGACGAGAACCTCACGGGCCGCGAGAACCTCGTCATGGTGGGCCGCCTCTACGGGGAGTCCCGTGCCGCTGCGAAGCGCCGGGCCGACGAGCTGCTCGAGCGCTTCGGCCTCACCGCGGCCGCCGGCCGGCCGGCGAAGACCTACTCGGGCGGCATGCGACGGCGGCTCGACCTCGCCGCCGCTCTCGTCGCCCGGCCGCCGATCGTGTTCCTCGACGAGCCGACGACGGGCCTCGACCCGCGCAGCCGCCTCTCGCTGTGGGAGACGATCGAGGACCTCGTGGCCGAGGGGACCACCGTCCTCCTCACGACCCAGTACCTCGACGAGGCCGACCGGCTCGCCGACCGCATCGCCGTCATCGACCACGGCCGCGTCATCGCCGACGGCACCGCGGACGAGCTGAAGGACCGGGTGGGTGGCGAGCGGCTCGTCGTCCACCTCACCGACGCCGCGGCGGCGCCCGCGGCGGCCGCCGCCCTCTCGGCGATGTGCGCGGAGGCGCCGGTGACCGACGGGGCGACGGTCTCTCTCCTCGTGCAGTCGCGCAGCGGCGTCATCGTCGAGGCGGTCCGCCGGCTCGACGAGGCGGGCGTCGGCGTCGACGACATCGGCATCCGCCGCCCGACGCTGGACGACGTCTTCCTCGCGCTCACCGGTCACGTCGCGGAGGGCGACGGCGACGAGGGAGCAGGCGACGAGGGCTCGGAGGTGGCGGCATGAGGCGTCTCGTCGCCGACACGCTCGTCATCGCCGAGCGCAACCTCGTCCGGCTCCCGCGCCAGCCGGACCTCTTCGTCGCGTTCACCGCGCAGCCGGTGATGTTCGTGCTCCTCTTCGTCTACGTCTTCGGGGGCGCGATCTCGACGCCCGGCTACGAGGACTACGCGGACTTCCTCATCCCGGGGATCATCGTGCAGAACATCGCGTTCGGCGGGTTCACGACCGCCCTCGGGCTCTGCGAGGACCTCTCGAAGGGCCTCATCGACCGCTTCCGGTCGCTGCCGATGGCCCGTCCCGCGGTCCTCGCCGGCCGCACGCTCGCCGACGTCGTGACAAACACGCTCTCGCTGACGATCCTCCTCATCACCGGGCTCATCATCGGGTTCGAGTTCGACGCCGGGGTGGGCGAGATCGTGGCCGGGATCGGGCTGCTCATGCTCTTCGGCTACGCGTTCTCGTGGGTCTTCGCCTACATCGGCACCGTCGTCTCCACGCCGGAGGCGGCGAACTCGTTCGGGTTCATGGCGGTCTTCCCGCTCACGTTCATCTCGTCGGCGTTCGTGCCCGTCGAGTCGATGCCCGCCGGCCTCGAGTGGTTCGCGGAGATCAACCCGTTCACCGTCGTCGTCGACGCGATGCGGACGCTGTGGCTCGACGCCCCCGACGGCAGCGTGCTCGGCGCCGTCGCGTGGTCGCTCGTGATCCTCGCGGTCTTCGCGCCCCTGGCGACGGCGCGCTACCGCAAGGCGGTCGCGAAGGGCTGACGACAGCCCGTAGAGTCCGCGCATGGCCACGACATACGACCTCGGCGGCAAGGTCGCGCTCGTCACCGGCGGCGCGCGCGGAATCGGGAAGGCGACGGCGAAGGCGCTCCTCGCAAGGGGCGCCTCGGTCGCGATCGTCGACCTCGACGAGGGCGCGTCCCAGGCGACCGCGGACGAGCTCGACGCGACGCGCGCGATCGGGATCGGCGCCGACGTCACCGACCGCTCGGCGATGCAGCGGGCGGTCGCCCGGACGGTCGAGCGCTTCGGCGGCCTCGACGTCGTCGTCGCCAACGCGGGCATCGCCCCGCGCGGCGCGACGTTCCGCGCGACGTCGTCGGAGACCTTCGACCGCGTCATCGACGTCAACCTCTTCGGCGTCGCGCGGACCGTCGAGGCGGCGCTCCCGCAGATCGTCGAGCGTCGCGGGCACGTCGTCGTCATCGCGTCCGTCTACGCGTTCCTCAACGGGATGGGCGTCGCCTCCTACGCGATGGCGAAGGCCGGGGTCGAGCAGCTCGGCCGCGCGCTGCGCGTCGAGCTCACGCCGAAGGGGGCGAGCGCGAGCGTCGCGTACTTCGGCTTCATCGACACCGAGATGGTCCACCGCGCGCTCGACGAGGACCCCATCGCCGACCGGATGATCTCGACGCTCCCGAAGCCGCTGCAGAAGCGGCTGCATCCGGACGTCGCCGGCAACGCGATCGTCGCGGGCATCGAGAAGAGGGCGCCGCGGATCATCCGCCCGCGGCGGTGGACGGCCTTCAGCGTCCTGCGAGGCGTCCTCAACCCGCTCCTCGACCGCTACGTCGAGAAGGACGCCGCGACGCAGGAGATCGTCGGCGAGCTCGACGCCCGCGCCGGAGAGGACCAGCCGACGACCGCCTGACCGGCGGGTCAGGTCTCGACGCGCTCGAGGTCGGCGAGGGGGAGGTCGTGCGGGTCGGTCGTCGCGCGGAACGCGTCGAGCGACCCGCCGCCGAGCGCGTCGTAGCCGGCCTCGACCCGCTCGACGTACTGGCGGTGGACGACGGCCGCCCCGGCGGCACGGGCCGCCACGAGCCGGGCGCGCCCGGCGGGCGTGCCGACGTAGGTCCACACGCGCCCTCCCACCTCGGCCTCGCGGATGCCCGCCGTCACCTCGGTGCGGACGTAGTTGCGCTCGCGCGCGTCGAGCGCGCTGAGGACCGCCTCGTCGACGGGGACGAGGACGCCGGCGATCTCGACGCCGGGCGCCGCGCGCAGGTCGAGGAACGCGACGTGGACGGCGGGGCGGCGGCCCGCCGGGTCGCGGTAGTGCTTGTAGCCGGGGACGTCGGCCGCGTTGTCCATCGCGACGCCCCACCACCGCGCCGCGCCCCGCAGGAGCGCGGCGGGAGCGCCGGGATGCTCGCGGACGAGCGACCCGTAGGCGAAGACGTGATCGGTCACCACCCGAGGGTCGCACGTCCGCGAGCGGGCGGTCAGCGCGCGGCGACGGTGGGAGGCGCGACACGCTCCGTCGAGGCCGGGGCGGTGCGGCGCAGCCCGCGGACCTGCCAGGCGGCGTAGGCCGCGGCGTCGGCGGCGAGGACGGCGAACGCGATCGGCACCCAGGCGGGCGCGCCGACGAGGAGGGCGATGACGGCGTCGATCGCGAGGACGATCGCGGCGACCTCGGCGACGACGAGGCGACGGCGGCTGATGGTCTGCATGACAGGCTCCTTCGGTCGGATGACGCCGCCAACCGTGCCCTCGGGCGGGAGGCGGCGCAATGACCTGCGAGGTAGGCGACAGGCCTCACGCGCCGGGCTATCGTCGCCCTCGATGAGCACGACCGCGCCCACAGCACCGTCCGCGACCGTCGGGGAGCTGCTCCGCGACTGGCGCCGCCGCCGGCGACTCAGCCAGCTCGACCTGTCGCTCGAGGCGGCGGTGTCGGCCCGGCACCTCAGCTTCGTCGAGACGGGCCGCTCCCGTCCCGGCCGCGACCTCCTCCTGCATCTCGCCGAGCACCTCGAGATCCCGCTGCGCGAGCGCAACACGCTCCTCCTCGCGGCGGGGTACGCGCCCGCCTTCCCCGAGCGCTCGCTCGACGACGAGGTGATGGAGCCGATCCGCAGCGCGCTCGACACGATCCTCGCCGGGCACGAGCCCTTCCCGGCGCTCATCGTCGACCGCCGCTGGAACCTCGTCAGCGCGAACGGTCCCGCGCTGGCGATCCTCGCCGAGGGCGTCGACCCGGCCCTCCTCGAGCCGCCCGCGAACGTCGTCCGCGTGAGCCTGCACCCCGACGGGCTCGCGCCGAGGATCCGCAACCTCGCCGAGTTCTCCGAGCACGCGGTCACGCGACTGCGACGCCAGGCGCTCCTCGCCGCGGACGACGCCCTCGACGCGCTCCTCGAGGAGATCCGCGGCTTCCCGGGCGTCTGCGAGGACGCGTCGATGGCCCCGGACCCCGCCCGCATGCTCGTCGTCCCGATGGAGCTCGAGCGTCTCGACGGCACGGTCCTGCGCCTGTTCTCGACGATCGCGGTCTTCGGCACGGCGCTCGACGTCACCGTCTCCGAGCTGGCGATCGAGACGTTCTTCCCCGCCGACGGGGAGACCGCCGCCGCGCTCCACGCCGCCAAGTCGTCCCGCGACGGTTGACGCGCTGTCGAGAGCCGGGCTAGCGTGCGCCATGGCCTCCTTCGATCCCTCCGCCCTCGACGAGATCCTCTCCGCAGCCGCGACCGCGGGGGACGTCCCCGGCGTCGTCGCCACCGTCGCCACCCCCGACGAGGTGCTCTACCACTCGGCCTTCGGGACGCTCACCGCCGGTGGCGACGTCCCCGCGGCGCCGGACACCGTCATCCGCATCGCGTCGATGACGAAGGCCCTCGCGACGGTGGCCGTCCTCCAGCTCGTCGAGCGCGGCGACGTCGACCTCGATGCGCCGGTGTCCTCCTACGTCCCGGCCTTCGGCGAGCTGCAGGTCCTCGACGGCTTCGACGGCGACGAGCCGCGCCTGCGTCCGCCGGCGAGCCAGGCGACCGTCCGGCAGCTCCTCAGCCACACGGCGGGGGCCGGCTACTTCTTCCTCCACGAGGACCTCATGCGCTGGCACGAGGCGACCGGCTGCCCGACCGTGCTGCACTTCGAGCCGAAGGCCCTCGAGGCCCCGCTCGTCCACGACCCGGGGACGGTGTGGGAGTACGGGACGAACACCGACTGGGCCGGCCTCGTCGTCGAGGCCGCGAGCGGGCGGCCCCTCGACGCGTTCCTCGCCGAGAGCGTCTTCGGCCCGCTCGGCATGGGCGACACGACGTTCCGGGCCAGCGCCGACCAGCTCGCGCGCTCCATGCCGATCCACGCGCGGCTGCCCGACGGCGGGCTGCAGCCGACGGACCTCGAGTGGCCGGCCGATCCGCCGATGATCTTCGGCGGCCACGGCGCGTACTCGACGGCCGGCGACTACACGCGCTTCCTCCGCGCGCTGCTGCGGGGCGGGGAGCTCGACGGCGAGCGGATCCTCCGGCCGGAGACCGTCGACGAGGCGCTGCGCCCGCAGATCGGCGACCTCCGCCTTCCCGAGGTGATCCGCTCGGCGCGGAAGGATCTCTCGAACGACATCCCGTCCCTTCCCGTCGCGCAGTCGTGGGGCCTCGGGTTCCACCTCGTCCTCGAGGACCTCCCCGGGATGCGGCGGGCAGGGACGGGCGACTGGGCGGGCCTCGCCAACTGCTACTACTGGATCGACCGCGCGACGGGTGTCGCAGCGATGTTCCTCACCCAGGTGCTCCCGTTCTTCGACGAGCGCGCCGTCACCGCGGCCCTCGGGTTCGAGGGCGCGGTCTACGCGCAGGTCGGCGCTCCGGTCGGCTGACGCTCAGCTCGCGGCGCCGAGGAGCTCCCGCTCCTCGGCCTCGAGCGCCCGCTTCGCACGCGTCTCGGGGTCCCAGCCCACGACGACGGAGGTCCCGCTCGCCGCGATCGTCCCGTCGGGGAGGAGGATCTCGTGGTCGATCACGATCGAGGAGCTGCCGACCCGGCCGACGCGGGCGACGGCGACGACGTGCCCGTGGTCCTTGCGGACCTCGTGGCGGTAGTCGAGCTCGACGCGGACGAGGACGTAGGCGGTGTGCCGGGCGGCCGCGGCGGCGAGGGACTGGAAGATCGAGCCCCGGGCGTCCTCGAGCATCTCGTGGTAGACGGCCTGGTTGACGTGGCCGAGCATGTCGAGGTCGCGCCAGCGGATCGGGATCGTCACGCGCGCTTCGAGGGGACCGGCGGTCGTCGGCTCGCTCATCGGCGCGGACCCTAGTGCAGTCCGCGGCCCGGCAGCGCCTGCCCCGCCGTCCAGCGGGACTGCCGTTTCGTCAGGATCCAGGTTGGATAGGGTGCTAAGCAATAACCGCGACCCAGGGGTGGGGAGGAGGAGACCTCGTGTCCGTCACCCGTCCCCTGGGGGCGCCGCTGCGCGCTGCGCTCACGCTCGTCGCCGTCGCGATCGCCACCACGCTCGCCGCACCCGTCACGGCGCGCGCCGACGACCCGCTCAGACCCCACCAATGGGGCCTCTTCGCCACCCGCGCCGACGCGGCGCACACCGTCACGCGGGGGGCGGGCGTGACGGTCGCGGTCATCGACAGCGGCGCCGATCTCGCCCATCCCGATCTCGCGGCGAACCTCGTCGCCGGGCCGGACCTCGTCGACGGCGACGGCGTCCCCGCCGATCTCAACGGCCACGGAACGCACGTCGCCGGCGTCATCGCCGCCGTCGAGGACAACGGCATCGGCGTCGCGGGAGCGGCGCCGGGCGCGCGTGTCCTCGTCATCCGCGCGCTCGACGCGGCGAACAGCGGATCGACGACCACGATCGCCGAGGCGATCGACGCCGCCGTCGCCAGCGGCGCCCGCGTCATCAACCTCTCTCTCAGCGCCGGCCCCGACGCTCCCGATCGCATCCTGCCGAGCTCGGCGCTCGTGCAGGCGATCGAGCGCGCCGTCGCCGCCGGGACCGTCGTCGTCGCAGCCGCCGGGAACTTCAGCCTGCCGATCTGCTCGCAGCCGCTGGTCACCGGGCGGATCCTCTGCGTCGGCGCCGTGGACGAGCAGCGCCAGCGCGCGTCGTTCAGCAACTACGGGTTCCGCGTGGACATCGTCGCGCCTGGGGAGAAGATCATGTCGACGACGATCAACGGCCGCTACGGCTCGATGTCCGGCACCTCGCAGGCGACGCCGCACGTCGCCGCCGCCGCCGCGCTCCTCCTCGCTCGGGGCTACGACGCGCAGGCGGCGATCGGCCGTCTGCTCGCGACGGCGCAGGACGTCGGCGTCCCCGGGCCCGACACCGTCTTCGGAGCGGGGCTGCTCGACATGGCCGCGGCGCTCGGCGGGCCCGTCGCGACGAGCGCGCCCGCGACCCCGCGCCGCCCGGCGAAGCTGCGCGTCCGGCGGGCCCGGATCGACGACGGCCGCCTCGACGTCCTCGCGCAGATGACGCGGCGGGCGACCGGCGAGCTGTCCGGCCGGCTGCGCAGCGGAGGGCGGACCCACCGGTTCACCGCGCGCGTCCGCGACGACGGGACGGTGCGGGTCGACGAGCGGCTGCCGCGCGCGATGCGCCGCGCGACGACCGGGATCGTCAGGCTCGACTACGACGGCGACGCGCGCGTACGCCCCTCCGAGGTGCGGCTGCGGGCGGCGCGGCGGCCGGCCCGCCTGCGCCGGGCGGCATCGAGCCTCGAGGACGGCGTCCTGCGCGTGCGCGGGACGATCACGCGCCGCGCCCGCGGCGTCGTGCGAGTGCGCTACGACTACGCCGGCGGCGACGGCAAGCTCGTCTCCCTGCGCCTGCGGGCGCGGATCCGCCGCGGGCGGTGGAGCGTCGAGGAGCGGCTGTCCGGCGCGGCGGCGCAGGGCGGCTTCCTCTCGATCCAGTTCACCGGCGACCTGGACCGCCGCATCCGCGGCGAGCAGACGACGAAGGCGGTCGGCTGAGGCCGGGCCACCCGCGGGTCGCCGACCGGGGGCCGTTCAGCCGGACGGGCGCACCTCGACGGCGATCCCCCACGGGTCGCGCGCGCGGAGCCCGCCGTCGCGGCGCGCGACGTCGACGCCCGCGGCGTGGAGGCGGTCGGCCGCCGCGTCGACCGCGGCCGTTCCGTCGACGACGACCGTCCAGTGACGGAGGCCGGCGACGTGCTCGGGAGCGGGGGCGACGTTCTCGCCCGCCCACACGTTGACCGCGACGTGGTGGTGGTAGTCGTCGGCCGCGAGGAACGCCGCGCCCGGGTAGGTCGTCGTGAGCGCGAACCCGAGGCCGTCGCGGTAGAAGGCGATCGCCCGCGGCAGCTCGCCGACGTGGAGGTGGACGTGGCCGACCTTCAGGCCGGCGTCGGCGTGCGGCGGGGGCTCGGCTCCTGCGGTGAGGCGCCGCAGCCCCTCGCCGTCGAGCGGCCGGGTGTACATCCCGACCGTCTCCCCGTCGCGCTGCGGCGCGGGCCACTGGGCTCGCGGGCGGTCGACGTACAGCTCGAGCCCGTTGCCGTCCGGGTCGCGGAGATACAGCGCCTCGCTCACGCCGTGGTCCGAGGCGCCCTCGAGCGTGATCCCGCGCCGGGTGAGGCGCGCCTCGGCCCGCGAGAGCTCGTCGCGAGAGGGGAAGAGGAGCGCGACGTGGAAGAGGCCCGCGTGCCGGCCGGGCCGACGCGCGAGCGGATCCTCGTGGAGGACGACGAGGTCCTCGTCCCCGGCGCCGAGGGTCGCGGAGGGGGCGTCGTCCGCGCGGGCGTGGAGGCGCAGCCCGGCGGCGTCCTGGTACCACGGGACGGCGCGGTCGAGGTCGCTCACCGTCAGGTGGACGGGGCCGAGACGCGTCTGCGGCGGAAGCTGCTGCGCTGGCGTGCCCATATCCGCATGATGCCCGACGCGCCAGCTCGAGATGCGTCGGCCGTCGCCATCACCACCCGGGAAGCGCCGGCGGGAGCGGCGGATCGACATCCGGTGGCGGTGGCGCCGCAGGGCCGGCGAGGCGGACCGCCACCGCGACGGCGACGAGCGCCCATACGCCTGCGAGGAGGGCGAGGAGGTTGCCGGTGTAGTCGCGGGGGAGGAGGGACGGCTCGAGCGGGTTCGCGCCGTTGCCCGTCGCGGCGGGGAGCGCGACGAGCACGAGCGCGGCGCTCACGATCGCGCCCGCCTGGATCGGCGGCCGTGCCCGGGCCGGGACGACACGCGCGAGGAGGAGGCCCGCCGCCCCCGTGAGCGGGGCGAGGACCGCATCGTGGAGGGCGAGCCCGCCGACGAAGTACTTCGCCCAGTTCCCCGGCACGGTCTGGCCGGCGTTCTCGAGGAAGCCCACGACGCCGACCGCGAGCACGAGGACGCCGAGTCCGACGAGGATCCGGGTGGCCATCACACGACCTCCACGCGCGTCACCCACTTGGTCTGCTGCACCCCGGGGCGGTTCGGGGCGATGAGCCGACACGGGAACCCGTGGTCGGGGTGCAGGTCCTCGTCGCCGAGGCGCAGGGCGAGCAGCGTGTCGGCGTGCTGGACGTGCGGCACGTTGAGACGGCTCGACCGGAAGCTGCCGCGCGTCTGCAGCGAGCGCACGACGACCTCGGCGTCCTGAGGCCCGCCGGCCATCGCGACGAGGTCGCGGACGCGGACGCCGCCCCAACGCGCCCCGGCGCTCCAGCCCTCGACGCAGGTGATCGCGAGGTCCGCCTCGTGCTGGGGCATCGCGCGCAGGTCCTCGAGGGTGAGCGAGAGGGGCGTGCGCACGCGGCCGACCACCTCGAGCCGGAACTCCTCGGGCTGCGAGATCGCGTCGACGACGCCGGCGGCGACCGCGCTGCGGTTGACCGGGACGCCTTGCGGCCCGATGTCCGGGCCACGCGGAGCGAGGATCGCGAGCTCCTTGAGCGGCCGCACCGTCTGGCCGATCGTCGTGAGGGTGACCGCGCCGACCGCGGCGCCCGTCGCGAGGAGGAGACCGCGCCGGCTGAGGCCGTCGCCGTCGCCGTCGGGCTCCGGGGGCCGCTCGGCCTTCGCCCGGCGGCCGACCGACCGCCTCACGACGACGAGCTGCAGGCCGACGTGGATGAGCAGCGCGCCGATGACGATCCACGCCGTCCAGAAGTGCGTGATGCGGAAGTTGAAGTCCCACGGGTACCAGTTCGTCGTGTTCACGAGGCCCGTGAAGAGGAGGAAGATCGCGCCGGCGACGAGCGGCACGAGGGCGAGCCGCGCGAGCGCGTGCGGGACGTCGCGGACCGGCGGCCACTCGAACAGCTTCGGGTAGACGACCCACAGCTTCACGAGGACGAGCGGGATCGTCGCGATGCCCGCCGCGACGTGGAGCCCCTGCGTGAAGCGGTAGAGCCACGCCGGCTCGGCGGGCATCGAGAGGAACCCCACGTCGAGCGGGTCCTGGGCGAAGTGCGAGTAGAGGCCGGTGAGGAAGCAGGCGGCGAACGTGATGCCGAGCGCGATGCCGAGGAGCGACGCGACCCGCTCGTCGTGCAGGCGGGAGGGGAAGGCGTCCTCGTCGAAGGGGCCGGCGCGGAGGTGCCCGAGCTCCTCGTCGAGGACCTCCCCGATCGGGCGCCCGCGCGCGAGGCGCTCGCCTACGGCCGGCCGAGCGCGGCGAACCATCGCTCCTCCTCCGTCCATTCGTCGAGCACCGCGAGCCCCGCGGCCCCGGCGATCGGCTCGACGGCGTCCGCGGCGACGCGCGCCCACGGGAACCACGAGCTGCGCAGCGCGTCGTCCTCGAGCCGGATGCGGGTCGGCCCCGTCCGCGTTCCCGGCGCGCCCAGCTCGACGAGGACGATGGCGTCCGGATGCGCGATCGCGGCGACGCGGCGCAGGAGCGCGCGCGGACGCCCGCCGATCCCGATGTTGCCGTCGAGAAGGAGGACGGACCTCCACACGCCCGGCGACGGCACGGGGTCCCACACCGAGCGCTCGACCGCGCGCGCCCCGCGGTCGCGCGCATGGCGGACCGCGACGGGGCTCACGTCGACGCCGAGCGCCGGGACGCCGCGGCGCGCGAGCGCGCCGACGTGCCGGCCGGGGCCGCAGCCGATGTCGAGGACCGGCGCACGGGTGCGCGCGAGCACGGACTCGTCCGCGGCGGTCGGCGGGCCGAGCCAGCGCGCGATCGGGATCTCGGTCAGGCGGCCGTCGCGCTCGCGCAGGCGGAGGTTGCCCTCACCGGCGAGCCCGCGGTCGTAGAGGGCGAGAGCGGCGTTCATGCCGCCGCCTCCGGTGGCGCGGCGCCCGCGGGATCCGGGCCGAGGCGCGCGACCGCGCGCGCGAACCGGCCCGACGGCGCCTCGCGCGCGACCGCGAGGGCGTCCTCGAAGCGGTCGACGTCGCGCAGCTCCCGCAGGAGGGCGGGGACGTGGTCGTGGCTGCGAAGCCGGGCGACCTGCTCGGCGCCGGTGCGCTCCGTGCTCATCGGGACGCCGACGAGGAGGCGGTCGTCCGGCTCTCGCAGCCCGATGCCCCAGTAGCCGCCGTCGGCGGCGAGGCCGACGACCGCGCTCGAGCGCGCGAGCGCGTCGAGCCCGGCGCGGAGGTCGCCCGCAGTGAGCTGCGGCGTGTCCATCCCGACGAGGAAGGCGGGCCCGCCGGCGGCCCGGAACGCGGCGGCGAGCCGGACGTCGAGGCCGCCGCCGACCTGCGGGACGACGTCGAAGCCCTCGGGCAGCCACGGCCCGGGGGCGCCGTCGAGCACGACGACGCGGCGCGTGACGCCGGGCGTCCGGGCGACGGTCTCGAGCGTGTCGGCGAGCGCGGCCTCCGCGAGGGACGCCGCCTGGCCGGGCGTGCACGGCGGGCACAGCCGCGTCTTGCTGCGCCCGGCGACGGGCGCCTTCGCGATGACGAGCAGCGTCCGCGCCGGGCTCACCGCAGCGCCTCCGCCATGTCACGCATCGCGCGGGCCGTGCCCTTCACGGTCCCCGTCACCTTCGAGCGGCCCTCGCGCGGGCGGTAGGGCACCCGGACCTCCTCGATCCGCCAGCCGGCCCGGTCGGCCCGCAGCACCATCTCGAGCGGCCAGCCGAAGCGGCGGTCGCGGATGCCGAGGGCGAGGAGCGGCTCGCGCCCGGCGGCGCGCATCGGCCCGAGGTCCGAGAGCCGCACCCCGCAGCGGCGGCTCACCTCGAGGGCGAGGAGCCGGTTCATGACCCGCGCGTGCGCCGGCCAGGCACCCGGCTGCGCGTCGCGCGCGGCGAGGACGAGGTCCGCGTCCCCGGCCCTCACGGGGTCGGCGACGGCGGGGAGGTCCTGCGGGTCGAGGGAGGCGTCGCAGTCCATGAAGCAGACGACGTCCGACTGCGCGGCGCCGAGGCCGGCGAAGCACGCGGAGCCGAACCCCGGCACCGGCTCCTCGACGACGCGGGCTCCGTGCCGGCGGGCGACGTCCCCCGTGCCGTCCGTCGAGCCGTTGTCGACGACGATCGGCCGGTACCCGTCGGGCATCCGCTCAAGGACCCACGGGATCGCGGCGGCCTCGTCGAGAGCGGGGAGGATGACGTCGATCATCGTCATGCGACCGTACGGAATCGCCACGGCCGCGTGATGAACAGGCGGGAAACTCGCCCGGCGGGCGTCTCGGCGTGGCGGGGACGGCGATAGCGTGCAGCGCATGTCGACCGCGGCCACGACGCCCGACGCGGCGGCCCGCGCGTCCGCGGGGCCCGGCGGCGCGGCTGCGGCGGTCGCGGGCCCGGACCGGTCGACGCCGGCGATCACCCTCGCCGCGCTCGGCGCGTGGGTCGGCGTCCTCGTCGCCGGTCGCCTGCTCGGGCTCTCGCTCTACGACGCGGATCCCCTCGTGCGCATCGGCGCGCCGCCTCTCGTCGGCCGGCTCGACCTGCGGATCGAGGCGGGGCTCCTCCCGGCTGCTCTCTACGGCGTCGCGGCGGTCGCGATGCTGCCGGTGCTCGCGCAGCGCATGTCCTGGCGAGGGCTCCTGCTGCTCGCGGCGACGGGGTCGGCGGCCTGGGCGGTGCTCCTCGCGCTCGCCGACGGCGGCGGCGCGCTCACGGCGCCGCTCGAGACGCGGTACGAGTACCTCGCGGCGGTCGATCGCGTGGGTGACCCGTTCGCCTTCCTGCGCTCCTTCACCGACGTCCTGCCGACCTATCCGACGCACGTGAAGGGGCATCCGCCCGGCCTCCTCCTCGCCCTCGCCGGCCTCGACGAGGTCGGCCTCGGCGGCGCCGGGTGGATGACGGCGCTCGTCATCGGCGCCGGTGCGCTCGCGGCCCCGGCCGTGCTCGTCGCGCTGCGCGCGCTCGCCGGGGAGGACCGGGCGCGCGTGGCGGCGCCGTTCCTCGTCCTCGTCCCCGGCGCGGTGTGGATGGCGACCTCCGCCGACGCCCTCTTCACGGGCGTCGCCGCGACGGGGGTCGCGCTCTTCGCGCTCGCCGCGACGACGGCGCCGTCCGACCGCGGGCGCCTGGTCGCCCTCGCGCTCGGCGCGGGGCTCGTGCTCGGCGTCGGCCTGCACCTCAGCTACGGGCTCGTCCCCATCGGCGCGGTCGTCGTGGCGATCGCGCTCCTGCGCCGGGCCTGGCTCGCGACCGCTGTCGCGGGCGTCGGCGTCGGCGCCGTCCTCGTGGCGTTCACCGCCTCCGGGTTCTTCTGGTTCGACGGGCTCGAGGCGACGAAGGACCTCTACTACCCGGGCGTCGCGTCCCGTCGCCCGCACGCCGACTTCATCGTCATCAACCTCGCGGCCTTCGCGCTCGTCGTCGGGCCCGCCGCGTTCGTCGCCGTCGCCCGGCTCCGCGACCGGGCGGCGTGGGCGCTCGTCGGCGGCATCCTCGTCGCGATCGCCGCCGCCGACCTCTCCGGGCTCTCGCGCGGGGAGACGGAGCGCATCTGGCTGCCGTTCGCGCCGTGGGTGCTCGCGGCGACCTGCGCGCTCGCGGGCGCGCATCGCCGCGTGTGGCTCGCGAGCGCCGCGGGCCTCGGTCTCGTCCTCCAGGCAGGAGTGGTGTCCCCGTGGTGAGCACGTCCCGCATCGCGTCCGTCGCGTCGATCCTCGTGAGCGCCATCGTCGCGGCGGGGTGCAGCGGGGACTCCGACCCCGACGGCGGTCGGGACGGCCCGGGCGACGCCGCGTCGGAGGTCGTCGTCCCGGCGCTCGCCGCGCTCCCCGACGGCGGGATTCTCACGGGCGAGCTCGAGAGCGGGGTCGTGCGCCGCTATCCGACGCCGGGCTCCGAGGGGCTCGGCCCGGGGGAGGTCGTCGCGCGGCTGGACGTGCGCACGGGCGGCCAGCGAGGCCTCCTCGGGCTCGCGGCGGCGCCCGACGGCCGCGCCTGGGTCTCGTTCGTCGAGGACGGGGACGGCCGTCTCGTCGTCGAGCGCCTCACGCCGGGGCCGCGCGAGCGGGTGTGGACGGGTCCGGTGGCGACCCGGCTCGCGACCGGCGGGCACATCGAGCACGACGCCGCGGAGGACCGGATCCTCATCGGGGTCGGGGACCTCCAGGATCCCGAGCGCATCGACGATCCGCGCGCGCTCAACGGCAAGCTGCTCGCGCTCGACCCGGCCGGCCCGGCGGAGCAGACGCCCGAGGTGCTCTCGCTCGGCTGGAACAACCCGTTCGCGTTCGCGCGGACGCCGTCGGGGGCCGTCGTCGTCGCGGACAACGCGCCAGGACGCGAGCCTGAGCGCATCGCCCGCGGCGATACCGGCGGGGAGCCGCCGGAGGACGTCACCGAGCTGACGACGAAGATCGCGCCGTCCGGTGTCGTCGCCCTCGCCGACGACGAGCTGGCGGTGTGCGGGGTCGTCTCGGGGACGCTCGACCGCTTCCGCCTCGGCGAGCGGGAGCGCTGGGAGCCCGTCGGCGTCCTCGACGACGACTGCCGCTACGGCGTCGAGCGCCTCGCCGACGGGACGCTCGCCGTGTCCGGCGCCGACGGGGTCGAGCTCACGCGCCTGCCCGGGGACGGCTGACGTGCGGGTGCTCGTGACCGGCGGCGCCGGCTTCATCGGATCCCACGTCGCGCGTGCCCTCCTCGCGCGCGGGGACGAGGTCCGGCTCCTCGACATCCTCCACCCGGCGGCGCACGACGAGGTGCCGGACGACCTCCCGCCGGAGGCCGAGCTCGTGCTCGGTGACGTCCGCGACCGCGGGACGGTCGACGCCGCGCTCGACGGGGTCGACGCCGTCTGTCACCAGGCGGCGATGGTCGGCCTCGGCACCGACGTCGGCGACATGCCGGACTACGTCGCCCACAACGACCTCGGGACCGCGGTGCTCTTCAGCGCGCTCGCGCAGCGGGGCTTCGCGGGGCGGGTCGTGCAGGCGTCGAGCATGGTCGTCTACGGGGAGGGCCGCTACCGCTGCGCGGAGCACGGCGTCGTCCGCCCGGCGCCCCGGCGCGAGGAGGACCTGCGGGCCGGGCGGTTCGACCCGGGGTGCCCGGAGTGCGGGGCGGCCCTCGAGTGGTCGCGGGTCCCGGAGGACGCGCCGGCCGACCCCCGCAACGTGTACGCGGCGACGAAGCTCCAGCAGGAGCATCTCGCGGCGGCGCTGGGTCGCGAGGCGGGGATCGCGGTGACCTCGCTGCGCTACCACAACGTCTACGGCCCGGGGATGCCGCGCGACACTCCCTACGCCGGCGTCGCCTCGATCTTCGCCAGCGCGGTCGCGGGCGGCCGGGCGCCGCGCGTCTTCGAGGACGGCGGGCAGCAGCGCGACTTCGTCCACGTCCGCGACGTCGCCCGCGCGAACGTCCTCGCGCTGACGGCCCCGGAGGCGGTTCCCGGCGCGCTCAACGTCGCGAGCGGCGCGCCGCGGACGGTCGGCGACCTCGCGCAGGCCCTCCATCGCGCCGCCGTCGCGCGCGGCGTCGACGCGCCGCCGCCGGTCGTCACCGGCGAGTACCGGCTCGGGGACGTGCGTCACGTCGTCGCCGACCCGTCCCGGGCCGCGGAGGTCCTCGGCTTCCGGGCGCAGGAGGAGTGGGAGGCGGGCATCGCCGAGTTCGCGCGGGCGCCGCTCCGCGCCCCGGCCGCCGGCGCCGGGGCTGCCCGCCCGGACGCCTGACCCGGCGGCGACCGGATGAACAGTCGGTGAACCGTCGCCGGGCGCGCTTGTCCTCGCGAGCCGGCCGCAGCACACTGGTGACGTGACGACCGACGACCACCGCCGCGGCAGCGTCCTCGTCGTCGACGACGAGCCGACGATCGGCGACGTCGTCTCGCGCTACCTCGAGCGCGCCGGATACGCGACGCAGGTCTGCGCGGACGGGCCCTCCGCCGTGACGGCGCACGCGGCGGCGCGGCCGGACCTCGTCGTCCTCGACCTCATGCTGCCCGGCATCGACGGGCTCGAGGTGATGCGGCGCATCCGCGAGCAGGCGGGCGCGCGACGGACGCCCGTCATCCTCCTCACGGCGAAGGGCGAGGAGCAGGACCGCATCGTCGGCCTGCGGCTCGGCGCCGACGACTACGTCGTGAAGCCCTTCAGCCCGGCCGAGCTCGTCGCGCGGGTCGACGCGGTCCTCCGCCGCCTCGACACCACGCCGGAGGAGGAGCCGGCGATCGAGCTCGACGGGCTGCGCATCGATCCGGCCGGCCGCCGGGTCGTCGCGCACGGGGAGGAGGCGACGCTCACGCAGCGCGAGTTCGACCTCCTCCTCTTCCTCGCCCGCCACCCCGGGCGCGCCTTCACGCGCAACGAGCTGATGGACCGCGTGTGGCAGTACTCCTTCTACACCGACACCTCCACCGTCACCGTCCACGTCCGGCGGCTGCGCGCGAAGCTCGAGCGCAACCCGGAGGAGCCGCGGTTCATCGAGACGGTGTGGGGCGTCGGCTACCGGTTCGCGCCGTGACGGGGCTGCGCGCGAGCCTCGCCTTCGTCCTCGTCGCGACGCTCGTCGCGACGCTCGTCGCGCTCGCCGGCGACGGGGCGAAGGGCGCGCTCCTCACGGCGGGGATCCTCGGTCCCCTCGGCGTGCTCGCCGTCCTCGCCGGTCACGCGCTCCAGGCGCGCCGCCGTGACCGCGGCTCGCTCCGCGGTCACCTCGCGGTCGTCATCGCCCTCGTCGTCGCCGAGGTCCTCGTCGTCGTCGGCCTCTTCGTCGGCCTCATGTTCGTCAGCGCCCACGACGCGCTCTTCACGATCGTCGTCGTCGCGTTCGCCGGTGCCCTCGGGCTCTGGCTCGCGCGTCTGCTCGGCCGCGACGCGCTCGCCGACATCGAGGCGGTCCGCAGCACGCTCGCGGCGGTCGGTGAGGGTCGTCGCGACGTGCGCACGGGCGTCGAGGGCGGCGACGAGCTCGCGCGGCTCGCCGCCGACGTCGACCGCATGATCGACCGCCTCGCCGCCGAGGAGGCGGCGAGAGATCAGCTCGTCGCCGCGGTCTCGCACGACCTCCGCACGCCGATCACCGCGCTGCGGCTCATCGCCGAGGGCCTCGAGGACGACATCTTCGACGAGGGCGACCGGCGGGCCGAGCTCGCGCGGATGACGACGCACGTGCGCGCTCTCGGGGGCCTCATCGACGACCTCTTCGAGCTCACCCGCCTCCAGGCGGGAGACATCCGCTGGACGGCCGAGCGCGTGCCGCTCGACGCGCTCGTCACCGAGACGGTCGACGCCATGCGCCCGCAGGCGGACGCGCTCGACGTCGTCGTCCGCGCCGAGATGCCGGACGTCCTCGCGCCGGCCCGCGCGAACCCGGAGCAGCTCCAGCGCGTGCTCTTCAACCTCATCCAGAACGCGATCCGGCACACGCCGGCCGACGGGAGCGTCGTCGTGCGCGCCGAGCCGGTCGCCGGAGGCGTCGAGATCGAGGTCGCCGACACCGGGCCCGGGATCGCCGAGGAGGATCGCCGGCGCGTGTTCGATGCGTTCTTCCAGGGCGGGACGCGGCGCGCGCGGGGCGAGGACGGCGTCGGTCTCGGCCTCGCGATCGCGCGCGCGATCGTCGAGGCGCACGGCGGGCGCATCTGGCTCGCCAACGCCCCGGAGGGGACCCGCGTCCGGTTCCGCCTCCCCGACGCGCCGGTGGCCCCCGCCGGCGCGTCGCCGGCCCCCGACCCCGCCCCCAGCGCGTGAGTGTCGATCCGCCGACGCATCGCGTCGGCGGATCGACACTCACGGCCTCAGGGGCGGTCAGGCGGCGCGGTCGAGCGCCCAGTCGCGCTCGACGAGGCCGAGCTCGCTCACCGGCGGCTCGCCGAGCACGTACTCCGCCCAGATGCCGCCCCAGTCCGCCGCGCCGCGGACGTCGCAGGCGACGCCGAAGAGGATGTTCTCCATGCGTCGCAGGAGGAGCGCCTCCGGGGGCACGTCGAACGAGCGCATCATCTCGCGCCACTCCCCGCCGATCGCGAGGACGTCGTTCATGAGCCGGTGCGCGGCCGCGCCGTCGAGGCGCGCCGGCTGCTCCCAGTCGAAGAGGTAGGCGCCGCTGCGGCGCATGTGCTCGTAGAGGAGCTCGTCCGGGAAGTCCCAGCGGTCGGAGAGGTAGCCGAGGTCGGCCATCGCGGTGCGGACCCCGCGCGGGTCCTCGTCGCGGACCGCGCGGTAGACGGCGCCCTCGCGCTCGAGATAGCGGTCGGGCATGCGCCGCAGCATCCCGAAGTCGAGGAAGGCGACCGAGCCGTCCGACGGCCGGCGCAGGAAGTTCCCGGGATGCGGGTCACCGCACACGACCCCGAGCCGCGCCGC
This sequence comes from Paraconexibacter sp., assembly GCF_059438195.1. Classification (NCBI taxonomy): domain Bacteria; kingdom Bacillati; phylum Actinomycetota; class Thermoleophilia; order Solirubrobacterales; family Paraconexibacteraceae; genus Paraconexibacter; species Paraconexibacter sp. Next base: position 16,479 of record NZ_JBLKKY010000041.1, on the reverse strand, counting down.
GGACCCGTAGTAGAAGCGGTAGACGATCTCGATGAAGCGGTCGCGGTCCTCGTCCGGGAGCGACTTCACCGTCGCGAAGGGCTGGCCGTCCTCCACGAGCTCGGTGACGAGGACGCGGCGGGTCGACAGGTCGGTCCGCACGCCGGGGACGTGGATGAACGGGTGCCCGCGCCACGCGCGCGCCATCTGCCGCTGGCCCTGGGCCTCGAGCTCGTAGTCGAGCTCCTCGGTGATGCGCTCGCGCAGCTCCTCGCCGACGGCGGCGGTGTCGAGACCCGGCGCGATCCGCCCGAGGAGGGGGAGGAGCAGGCGCATGTTGCGCAGGTCGGCCTCGACCGCCTCGGCGATCCCGGGGTACTGCACCTTCACGGCGACGGGCGTCCCGTCGTCGGCGATCGCCCGGTACACCTGGCCGATCGACGCCGCCGCGATCGGCTCGGTGTCGAGGTCGTCGAGGACGCGGGCGACCGGCGAGCCCCACTCCTGCGCCATGAGCTTCTCCATGCGCCGGAACGGGACGTGCGGCGCGCTGTCGCGCAGCTCGGCGAGCTTCGCCTTGATCCGCTCGGAGTCCTCGGGCTCGAGGCCGGGCAGGTCGACGGTCGAGAGGACCTGGCCGAACTTCATCGCCGCGCCCTTCATCGAGCCGAGCTGGGTGACGACCTGCTCGACGACCGCCGCCGTGCGCTTGCGCTGGGCCCGTGACCGGGCCTCGTCGCCGCGGGCCCGGTCGAGGACGCGTCCGCCGGCGACGCGCGCGCCCTGCCCGGCGACGAGGCCGCCGATGCGAGCGGTGCGGCCGAAGCCGGACTTGGGTGTTCCGTCCTGCGCCATGGGATCCCGAAGGGTACGGACGAGCGTCCCCCGGGGACCGCATCTCCTCAAGAGACGTGGCGCAGCGGCCGATCCCCGGGAGGATGAAGCGCGCGTTCGTCGTCCTCGCGGTCGCTCTCCTCGCCGTGCTCACGGTGCGGGCGCGGCTGCTCATGGAGCCGGGGATCGACTACCTCTACGACGCGAGCGACGCGATCGACGCGCTCGGCCGCGGCGACCTCCAGAGCTTCGCCGCCCAGCAGCCGCTCATGGGGAGCTTCTCGCTCCTCCTCCGCGCCCCCTTCGCCTGGCTCGTCTTCGACGCCGAGCTCGACACCGTCTACTTCGTGGGGGCGCTCCCGTGCGTCGCGGCGACCGCGATCGTCGGCGTCGTCCTCGCCCGCATCGCCGCGTCGGCCGGCCACGGCGTCGGCGTCCAGGGCCTCATCGCGGGCCTCTCCGTCCTCAACCCGATCACCTTCCGAGCCCTGCACTGGGGCCACCCCGAGGAGCTCCTCGGGGCCGCGCTCTGCGTCGGCGCCGTTCTCGCGGTCCTTCGCGACCGCGACGTCCTCGGCGCGATCCTGCTCGGGCTCGCCGTCTCGACGAAGCAGTGGGCCGTCCTCGCGATCCTCCCCGTCCTCCTCGCGGGACCGCGCCGCCCGGTGCTCGTCGCCGGCCTCGCCGGCGCGATCGGCGCCGCGCTCACGCTCCCGCTCCTCCTCATGGACGCGGGGCAGTTCGGAGTCGTCGCGACGAGCGTGACGGCGCAGGTCGACTACGCGCACTCGACGACGCCGTGGAACATCTGGTGGCCGCTCGCGTCGCTCGGCGACGTGCCCGACCGCGGCGCGCGCTTCCTCTCCCCGGAGTGGGTCCCGCAGATCTCGCGCCCGCTCATCGTCCTCGTCGCGATCCCGCTCGCGCTCGCGCTCCGCCGCCGCCGGGACCGCCGCCGGGACGACGCGCTCCTCCTCCTCACCGCGCTCTTCCTCGGCCGCTGCGTGCTCGACAACTGGAACAACGAGTACTACCACCTCCCGTTCGTGCTCTCGCTCCTCGCGTGGGAGGTCGTCCGCCGCCCGGGCCTCCCGGTGCTCACCGTCGCGGTCTCGGCGCTCCTCGGGCTCACCTTCTTCCCGCAGCACGACGCGCTGTTCGCCGACGCGGTCGCTCACGCCGGGCTCTTCTGGGCGCTCTACGTGAGCTGGACCGTCCCGCTGCTGGCCTGGCTCGTCGTCCTCCTCGTGCGCCCGGCCGTCCTGCCCCGGGCCCTGCGCTTCGCCCCGGCGGAGTCCGCGGGGGACCGGCGGGCGCCCGCGCCCGCCGCGGTCCTCACGCCTCCCGCACCTGCAGCGCCGGTCCCTCTCCCACGCTGAGGACGCGCTCGCCGCGCAGGAGCGCGAGGAGCTCCTCGCCGACGAGCTCCCTGCGCCAGCCGCCGAGCGCTCGCGCCGACGGCTCCGGCGCGCCGGTCCGCACGCAGGTGACGATCGCCTGGAGGTCCGCCCGCGTCGCGAGGAGCTCGTAGGCGAGCCCGGTCTCGAGCGCGCGTCCGCGGACGAGCGCCTCGCAGAGCGCGATGAGCGGCGCGTCCTGCGGGGTCGGCGCCGGGGAGCGCTCGACCGTCGACGGGATCGGGTCGCGCGACCGGCCGCGCTCGACCGCCTCGAGGATCGCCTTCCCGCGGCGGCGGAGGATCCCCTCGTGGAGCCCGCGGATCTGGCTGAGCCGCTCGGCGTTCTTCGGCTTGCGGCGCGCGATCTCGACGAGCGCGGCGTCCTGGAGGATCGTCGACACCGGCTTGTCCGCCTCGCGAGCCGTCTCCTCGCGCCAGGCGACGAGCTCGCGCGCGATCGCCCGCACCCCGCCGTCGAGGCCCGCGATCCGCGGGAGGCGCTCGAGGAGCGCGTCGACGTCGCGGTCGTCGGTGACGGTCTCGAGGACCCGGCACTCCTCGCGCGCCCACTCGAGGCGCCCGGAGGCCCGCAGGCGGTCCTGGAGCACGTCGGCCGCCTCGAGGATGTGGAGGACGTCCTCGCGGGCGTAGTCGACCTGCTCGGGGCTCAGCGGCCGCGCATCCCACTTCGTGAAGCTCGCCGACTTGCGCAGCCGCACGCCGACGAGCTCGGAGAGGAGGCCCTCGTAGCCGACCTGGGCCCGCATCCCGGCGAACCCGGCCGCGATCTGCGTGTCGAAGATGCTGCGGATCTCCGTCTCCCAGACGCGGCGCAGCAGCGCGACGTCCTGACGGCCGGCGTGGAGGACGATCTCCACGTCCGGGTCGGCGAGCACCCCGGCGATCGGGGCAGGGTCGAAGCCGCCCTCCTCGAGCGGATCGAGGACGTCGACGATCGCGCCGCCCTCACCGTCGTCGACGGCGACCTGGGCGAGGCAGAGGAGCGGCCGGTAGCGCCCCTCGCCCATGAACTCGGTGTCGATGCCGAGCCGCCCGTGCCTGCGGGCGTCGACGGCGATCCTCTCGGTGTCGACGAAGGCCATGAGCCGCCGACCCTACCCGTCGGCGTCGTCGGGACCGGCGATCCCGGGGAGCGGGACGTGCGAGGCGTCGCCGCGGATCTGCATCGGGTCGAACGTGCGCACGAGGTCCTCGGCCGTCGGCGTGTCGCCGGCCGGCCACAGCCCGACGCTCGCGGCGAGCGCTCCGCGCACCTCGTCGGGGGTCTCCCCGCGGGCGAGCCGGTCGCCGAGCGTCACGTCGCCGTCGCGCTTGGAGAGGCGCCGGCCGCCGGGACCCAGGACGAGGGGGACGTGCGCGTACCGGGGGACGCCGAGGCCGAGGCGCTCGGCGAGCCACACCTGCCGCTGCGTCGTCCCGGCGAGGTCCGCGCCGCGCACGACCTCCTCGACGCCCTGCGCGGCGTCGTCGACGACGACCGCGAGGTTGTAGGCGTAGGCGCCGTCTCCGCGACGCAGCACGAGGTCGTCGACGACGCCCTCGCCCGGCCCGAGGAGGACGTCCTCCCAGGTGACGTGCGCCTCCCCGGCGCGCACGCGGAGCGCGGCCGGCCTCCCGGAGCGCTCGCGGTCGGCGCGCTCGGCGGCGCCGAGGTCCCGGCACGTCCCGGGGTAGGCGCCCTCGGGAAGCTCGCCGTGGGGCGCGCTCGCCGCCGCGCGGATCTCCGCGCGGGTGCACCAGCACTCGTACACGAGACCCTGCGCGCGGAGCGCCTCGACCGCCTCCGCGTAGACGGCGGAGCGCTCCGACTGGCGCAGGACCTCGCCGTCCCAGTCGATGCCGATCGCGGCGAGGTCGGCGAGCTGGCCCTCCTCGTGCTCACGCCGCGAGCGCCCCGTGTCCAGGTCCTCGATGCGCATGCGGAAGCAGGAGCCGGTCGAGCGCGCGAAGAGCCACGCGAGGAGGGCGGTGCGCAGGTTGCCGACGTGCAGCGGTCCGGTGGGGGAGGGGGCGTAGCGGCCGTCCACCGCGGGGACGGTAGTCGTCCGCGTCAGTTCGCGGCCGGCTGGTGGAAGCCGCCGGGCGGGACGCTCGCCCCGTCGGTCGCCTCCGGCGACGCCGCGCGGATGATGTCCGTGTCGCGCCGCACCGCGGTGTACTCGGGCATGAGGCCGAGGAGGTTGAGGACGCTGCCGAGGACGCAGTTGAGGCCGAGGAGGCCGCAGTTGATCCGCGGGAGGTTGATGTGCGTCGTGCCGCTGCCGTCGACGAAGACCGCGCCGCGCACGTCTCCGCCGTTCGAGAAGAGCACCGACTGGTTCGGCGGGCTCGAGATGTGCGGCGTGCCGTCCGTCTCGCGGTTCGCCGCGTAGAGGACGCCGTTGAACCGCCCGAGGACCCGCACCCGCCCCCGCCAGACGACGAGCGCCTTCGCGGTCCGGGTGCTCGTGATGTCGCAGCGGCCGCTGCCGTCGCCGACCTGCTCGATCCAGACGACCTTGCCGCTGAGGTCGGCCGTCGGCTGGCACTCGGCGCCGTCGTTGCGGGTGGCGAAGTAGGTGCCGCCGGCCATCGCCTCGGCGCGCCACGCCTCGAGCTGGGCCTTCGTCGCGACGTGGCGCGAGGTGTCCTGGACGAAGCGGTCGGTGCCGAGCAGCGTGTTGAGCGGGCTGAGGCCGAGCATGTCGACGCCGCCCGCGAGCGACGCGAGCGTGCCCGCGAGGCAGATCTGCCCCTCGAGCAGGTGGAGGATCCCGCAGCGGACGGCCACCTTCGCGGAGTTGTCCTCGATGACGCTGTCGCCGTCGTTGAGGAGCCCGCCGACGACGCCGAGGAGGCTGTTCCCGGTCGAGAGGAGCGTCCCGAGCGTCGAGTGCACGTCGCTCGTGCCGAACGAGCCGGTCTTCACCGCGTAGTCGGTCGGCAGCGGGAGCGTCACCCGGTCCGCGCGCACCTTGAGCGCGACGGTCTTCGTGGAGCCCGCGACGGTGGCCCGGCCCCGGACCCACAGCCAGTCGCGCGTCGCCGTCGCGGTCTCCGCGTAGGCGACGCGCGAGTCGAGGTACGCGTCGCTCCACGCCTCGGTCGTGCTGCTCACCCGGCAGACGTTCACGCTCCAGTCCCCGGCGTCCTCGCCGTAGCCCTGCTCGACGACGTCGGCGAGTGCCGCGCCGAACGCGTTCGTCGCCCCGTCGTCGTAGGTCTGGTCGCCGGAGCCGCAGGTCGCGGCGTCGCTGCCGCTGCGTGTCCGCGCCGCGCTGCTCTGCCAGTGCTCGGTCGAGGCGAGGACGAGCGCCGCGCTGCGCGCGACCCCTTCCGCCGCGTTGAACGCGCGGTTGTCGGCGCGCTCGCGGCCGGAGGCGCTCGACTGCGTGTCGACGATCGAGAGCATCGCGAGGCCGAGCCCGAGGAGCAGGGCGATGAGGACCATCGCCGGGACGAGGATGAACCCGTGCTCGCGGCCCGTGTCGCCGATGGCTCGACGGCGCGTCATCCGAGGTTCCTCGGCGTCACGGCGCTCGTGAGGCGCAGCGTCCGACCCTCGACGTGCTCGATCGCGATGGTCACCATCACCGTCTCCACGTTCGTGGCCGCGCAGCTCGCGGGCGAGGCGCAGCCGCTGTAGGCGAAGAGGCGCTCCTCCTCGCGGACGCCCTCGGGGAGGACGTCCCCGTAGGTCCAGCCGCCGCTCGTCCCCGACGGGCAGTCCGCGCCGGGATCGGTGAAGCCGCCGGTCATCTCGCCGCGGCGCAGGGCGCGCTGGCCGGGCGCCGATGTCGACGCGCCGGTGCAGTACCGGATCCAGCCGCCGGCGGCGTCGGGGTCGCGGAAGATGACGTCGTGCGGGCGGGCGACGGCGATCGGCGTGATCTCCCCCGGCGACGCGGACGCGTTGATGGGCGGCGCCTGCCGCAGGTCGGTCGCGAGCGTCGCCATCTCCGTGCGCATCCGGTCCTCGGCGTCGGTGAGCCGCGTGTTCGCGGCCGAGCTCGAGGTGAAGTTCTCCGCGGTGTCGAGGACCGCGAAGAGGACGACGAGCGCGACGGCCATGACGATGAGCTGCTCGACGAGCGAGACGCCGTCCTGCGCCCGCAGGCGGGCGGCGAGGCTGCGGTGACCGGTCACGAGGGCCTCGGGACGATCGTCGTGAGCGTCACCGACTGCGTGTCGCGCGGACCCCACGAGGCGGTGACGGCGACGCGCCGGGCGCTGTCCGCCGGAGCGGTGCCGTCGGGGACGGGCACGACGGGCCGGCCGCCGCACAGATCGGCTCCGAACGAGCCGCCGAGCGTGCCGAGGAGGACGTTGACCGCGCCGTCCTCGCCGACGAGCGGGTCGAGGACGGCGTCGAGCGGCGCGGTCGGTCCGAGGAGCGTGCACACCGCGCCGGCGAGCGCCCCGCCGACGCACAGGTCGACGGACACGAGGAGCTCGATCGTCACGCCGATCGTCGGGTCGTCGGTCGCCCGGATCGAGCAGGAGCCCGACGAGGTGGTCGTGGTCGTGCCGCCGCCCGACCCGCCGCCGGCGGACCGGCACAGCGTCAGGGTGGGGTCGATGACGCGCGGCCGGCTCGAGGGGGCGAGGACCGAGCAGGCGGTCACGTCGAGGTCGATGCGCGGCGGGCTCCCTTGACCGGTCGCCGAGCGCCCGGACGGGATCGTCCAGCGCGTCGCGGTCGTCGCGACGCTCTCGCGCGCCCCGGTCGGGTCGACCGCGGCGCGCAGGGCCTGCGGCGCGAGGCCCGGGGTGAGGTCGCCGTAGTCGACGGCGTGGGCCCGCTCGACGACCTCGCGCGCGATGTTCGTCGCCGCCTCGCGGCCGACGGTGGTCGTCGTCGTCCCGTTCGCGCGGTCGACGAGGGTGAGGATGCTGAGCAGGCCGAAGGCGAGGATGACCGCTGTCACCATCACCTCGACGAGCGTGAACCCGTCGTCGTGACGGAAACGCGATACGGGTCGCATCCCGCCCCTCATCGGCAGCTTCCCGAGATCCGGTGAGAGCGGTGGACGGACGACCGACCCGCGGCCGCGAGGCCGGGTCGCTACTGTGCGCCGTCGTGGCCGAGGACGCCCCCGACACCCGTCAGCAGTGCACGCCGTGCCGCGGCACCGGCACTCTCGTCTCGCGCCTCGGGGGCTCCGAGCACAGCGTCACCTGCCCGTGGTGCGAGGGCTCGGGGAGCTTCATCCCCGAGCACGACGCCCAGGAGGCGGGCGAGCGGCTGCGCTCCGAGGCGGGCTGAGCCCCCCCCCCGCCTCGTCCTCAGGGCGCCTCGCGGCCGGGGACGCCCGTCGGCTCCGGCACCCGGGGGCGGGACGCGCGCTTGCGCCGCGCCCTGTCCTGCGTCGGCTTCTCGACCTTGTACCAGCTGAGCGACGCGACGATGAGGGTCGGCACCGCCACGACCGCGAGCGTCCCCGGCGTCGACGAGGGGAGGAGATCCTCCGCGCGCAGCGACACCATGAACGGGACGTGCCAGAGGTAGATCCCGTAGGAGACGATGCCGATCCACACGAACGGCGGCCAGACGAGGAACCGCGCGGGGCGCGCGGAGATCCACGCCGCCACGACGATCGCCGCGAACCCGAGCGCCGCGCCCGTGTCGCGCCACTGCACGCGGTCCGCGCGCGCGCCCCAGTCGGCCGCCCACCAGGCGCCGAGGAGGACGGCGAGGATCCCGCCGGCGTAGAGCGACCACAGGATCGCGCGCGAGGACGTCCTCCAGCCGTACGCGACGACGGCCGCGAGCATCCCGAGCGCGAAGTAGGTCGCGAAGGCGGGGACCTGCTTGGAGAGCACGTAGGCGTTGAGATCGGGATCGGCGGCGAGCCACGCGTTGAAGGCGACGCCCCCGCCGAACATGACCCCGCAGGCGACGAGGAGCCCCGTCCGCCCGCGGTGCCAGAGCTTGCGCATCGCGATCCAGCCGAAGATCGGGAGGACCGCGTAGAACATGAGCTCCGTCGCGAGCGACCACATCGGCGGGTCGAGCTTGAGGACCGTGTCGGTCTGGAAGTTCTGCCCGAAGACGAAGTACGTCCAGAGATCCTCGCTCGGCGGCAGCCGGATCGCCGGGTCGTCGCCCCGGCGGCCCGACAGCAGCGCGATCGACCCGAAGAGCGCGAGGTAGTACGCGGGCGCGATGCGGGCGGCGCGCCGCAGCGCGTAGGGGCCGAGCCTCGGCGACGGGCGCTTCTCGATCGCCGCCTTCACCCACGGCGTGAAGAGGAGGAAGCCGCTGAGGACGAAGAAGCACGTCAGCCCGAGTCGCAGCTCGTGGATCGTGTCGTCGAAGAGCCCTTCCCGGCGGCTCGAGAACGGCTCGGTCCCTGCCTTGTAGAGCCACGCGTGGTAGGTGATGACGGCGATGCAGGCGAGGCCCCGCAGCCCGTCGAGGGCGTCGGCGCGCCGCTCCAGCGTGGACTCGACGTGCTTCACCGCGGGCGGACGACGAGCGTGCCGAGGCGCTCGTCCGAGAGACGGCGGGTGACGGGGAAGCGGCCGGCGCGCTCGAGCGGGACGAGGATCGGCGTCTCGAGCCCGGGCCCGATCGGCACGTCGACGCCGAGCTCTGCGATCTCCGCGCGGCCGGCCTCGTCGGTGCGGACCGTGAGCGCGAGGACGTCGCCGACCATGGCCTCGACCGGCTCCTCGGACGGCAGCGTCGCCTCGACCCGGTCGACGGTCGCGGGAGCGGGGCCGGCCGAGGGCGGGGCGGACGCCTCGTCGTCCCCGGAATCGGGGCTCGAGGCGAGCAGGCCGGCGACGGAGAGGACGAGCAGCACGAGGGCGAGGTAGAGGAGCAGGCGGCGCGCGACCACTCGCCGGATCGTCGCAGATCCCTGCCGGACCCCGTCCGTGGCGCCGTCCTCCCGCCGCACCGGCGGTGCGTAGGACGAACGTCCAAGTGCTCAAGGGCTTCTGGGGAGGCGCCGATGGGGGACGTGTCAGAAGCCAGAGCCAAGGTGCCAACGGCAAACCGTCCGTGAGGGCGGGACGCAAAGCCACGGGCCTCGCACACGTGAGGCAGCCGAGCTGCCACCGGGCCGGGAAGGACCCACGGGGGCGGAGAACCGCGGAGCTGGCGCAAACCACAGGTCCCAGATCCCAGGAGGATCACATGCTGCAGAAGTTCCGCAACGACGAGGGTGGCTTCACGCTCATCGAGCTGCTCGTCGTCATCCTGATCATCGGCATCCTCGCCGCGATCGCGCTCCCGACGTTCCTCGGTCAGCGCGACAAGGCGAAGGACTCCGCCGCGAAGTCCGACGCCCGCAACGCCGTGACCCAGCTCGAGTCGTGCCTCGTCGACGAGCGCCAGACGCCGACGAACTGCTCGTCCTCGCCGCAGGTCCTCCTCGGCAGCACGGTCACGGGCACCGGCGGCAGCGTCAACATCACGACCGCCGACAGCTACACCGTCACGGCGGCCTCGGAGACCGGCAACGCGTTCACGATCACGAAGACCGGCGCCGGCGTCTTCACCCGCTCGTGCACGACCGCCGGCAACGGCGGCTGCCCGACGAGCGGCTCCTGGTAGTCGGCTCACCGACATCAGTCGCTTCACGACGAGGCGGGCCCCCGGGCCCGCCTCGTCCGCGTTTCGGTGAGGGGGCGGTCCCGTGGCGGGACCGCCCCCTCACTCGTTCCACGATCGGTGGGGCACCCGTCCAGCCTCCGTCCAGCAACTGGGGAGGGGGCCATCGACCACTCGTCCAGATCCCGCCGGATGAGTCGTCGCCGGTCGAAAGAGGCCGACACAGGGTGCATGGAGCGTCCGGCGTCCCTCCGCTGCGAATCCGGTCTCACTCTCGTCGAGGTGATGATCGCGACCGTGATCCTCCTCGTCGGGATGCTCGGCACGGTCTCGATGCTCGACATGGCGAACGCCGTGACGACGACGACGAAGGCTCGCGAGCAGGCCGTCTCGCTGCAGCGCGAGATCGTCGAGGAGGTGCGCTCCGTGCCCTACGACGCGCTCGTCCCCGCCGCCGTCGTCTCGAAGGTCCAGGCGACGCCCGAGCTCGCCGACTCGACGCCGACGGGCGGAGGCTGGACGATCCGCCGCCGCGGCTACGACTACACGGTCGCCGTCGGGGTCTGCGACGTCGACGATGCGGCCGACGGCACCGGAGATCACGACGGCACGCTCTTCTGCGCGAGCGGCAACGGCCAGACGACCCCGGAGGAGTGCCGCGAGCTCCTCGGCGTCGACGGCAGCATCCAGGGCACGAACCTCGCGGCGACCGCCGGCCTCAGCGTCGGCGACTGCGGCATCGACCTCGACCTCGACGGCACCGTCGACAACCTCACCGAGGCGAGCGTGGGGATCTGCCTCCTCGTCTGCCCGCACGAGGGGACCGACACCGTGCCCTCCGACTACAAGCGCCTGGTCGTCCTCGTCCGCTGGGACAAGGGCGGCGGCACGCGGTACTCGCTCCAGGCGACCGCGATCGCGAACCCGGGTCTCGCCGCCGCGCCCGCCGTCGTCTCCGTCACCCCCGGCAACGCGTCGCCGATCTCCGGAGGCTCGAGCGTGAGCTTCACCGCGGCGACGAACGCCCCGGCGGAGAGCGCCGCCTGGTACGTCGACGGCACCGCCCAGGGTGCGGCGACCGGCGCCGACACGAGCTGGTCGTTCACCTGGCAGCTCGGCAGCGTGTCGAGCGGGTCGTCGCCGAACGAGGGCGAGGTCCTCGACGGCACGTACCTCGTCGGCGCGAAGGCCTTCGACCGCTTCGGCCAGTTCGGCTCGATCCGCCAGACCGCGATGACGATCAACCGCCGCGTCCCGTACCCCGTGAAGGACTTCGACGCCGGTCTCAACAACGGCGTCGTCGACTTCGAGTGGCGGGCGAACTCCGAGCGCGACATCATGGGGTACCGCGTCTACCGCAAGAGGCCGCTCTCCACGCCCGTGATGGTGTGCACCCTCACGAAGGCGACGAGCTGCCGGGAGACGAGCCCGCCGGCCGGCTCGCACACCTACTACGCCGTCGCCGTCGACACGACGCCCGGCACCCCGCTGCGCGAGGGAGCGAAGTCGAACGACGCGACGACGTCGATCTTCAACTCGCCGCCGAGCCCGCCGTCGAACCTCCAGGTCTCGACCGCGAGCGGCGTGCCCGTCCTCACCTGGGACGCCGGCTCGGACTCGGACCTCGGCGACAGCGTCGAGTACTACCGGATCTACCGGGACGGCACGACGATCGCGTCGCGCTTCGACCGCACGGGCACCGGGTCCGAGCTCACCTACACCGACGCGACGGCGAAGGGGACGAGCCACACCTACTGGGTCGTCGCCGTCGACGAGAACATGGCCGAGAGCACCTTCCTGGGACCGGTGACCGGATGATCCGCCGCCTTCGCAGTCGCCTGGGCGAAGAGCGCGGCGAGAGCCTCACCGGGCTGCTCGTCGCGATGAGCCTCCTCGTCATCGTCCTGGGCGCGACGCTCTTCACCTACGAGAGCGCGCGCAGCGACCAGAGCGAGGCGAGCGTGCGGGTCGACGCGCAGGACGCCGCGCGGCGCACCGTCGAGGAGCTCTCCCGCGACCTCCGGAACCTCGCGAGCCCGACGCTCGAGCAGCCGCAGGCGTTCGACGCGGTGAGCCCGAACGACATCGTCTTCAAGACGGTCGCGCCGGAGAGCCCGGGCGCGGGGGAGAACCTGCTCAACGTCATGCGCCGCCGCTACTGCCTCGACGACGCGAACAAGCGCCTCGTCACGCAGACGCAGCACTGGACGACCGCGAACCCGCCGGCGGTCCCGTCGACGGCCGGCTGCCCCGCGGCGGGCTGGAACGGGACCGACACGGTCGTGGAGGCGATCGTCAACGGCACGCGCCCGGTGTTCTCGGTCGATGCGACGAACCTCAGCGAGATCACGTCGATCCACATCGACCTCTTCGTCGACGACGACGGGACCGACACGGTGCCCGAGACCTCGATCAGCTCCGGCGTCTTCCTGCGCAACCAGAACCGCCACCCGGTCGCCGCGTTCACCGCCACGGCCTCGACGCAGGGCATCGTGCTCGACGGCTCGGCGTCCTACGACCCGGAGGGCCAGCCGCTCAAGTACGAGTGGTACGACGGCGGCGTGCTCGTCGGGACCGGCATCAGCTTCACCTACGAGGCGGCCCCGGGCACGCACTCGATCGTCCTGCGCGTGCTCGACCCGGCCGACCTCGCCCACGACAGCAACTCCCAGGAGATCTCCGTCACATGACGACCCGCCGGCTCAGCGCGCTCACCCGCCTCCGCGACGAGACCGGCATCGCGCTCATCAGCGCGATGCTCCTCATGAGCGTGATGATGGGTCTCGGCGTCGCCACGCTCGCGCTCATCGACACCCAGGAGGCCGAGTCCGGCGTCGTGCGCACGCGCGAGACCGCGTTCAACCTCGCCGAGGCGGCGATGAACGCGCAGATCTTCCAGATGTCGAACGACTGGCCCGGTGAGGGGATGGCGGGCAACCCCTACCCGACCTGCACGGAGGGCTCGACCCACCCGCGGTGCCCGTCGCAGGGCGACATCGACGCGATGTTCGGCGCGTCGGACGTCGGTCCCGACGCGACGTGGTCGACGAGCGTCCACGACAACGACGGCGGGACGAACGAGCACCACTACACGGACTCGACGACGGGCTCGAAGCCCGGGTACGACGGCAACGGCGACGGGAAGGTGTGGATCCGCTCGCAGGCGTCCGCGCGCGGCCGCACGCGGACGCTCATCGCGCTCGTCCGGGCGCAGGAGGTGAGCGAGGACCTCCCGCGCGCCGCGATCATCAGCGGGCGCCTCGAGATCTCGAACAGCGGCCACAAGGCGCTCATCGACGCGCGCGCCGGCTCGAGCGAGAGCGGCATCGTCGCGGTGCGCTGCGTGCCTCAGCTCTTCGAGCTCTCGGCGTGCCTCGGCCACAAGCTCACCGGGCTCGACCTCACGAGCGCCCTCAACGGCCTCCTCTCGCTCCTCAACAAGCAGATCTCGCCGAACATCGCGCAGACCGGCTACGACGACGAGCCGGCGATGGACGTCGACGCGCGAGCGCGGCTGAAGGCGCGGGCGATCGCCGACGGCACGTACTACCCCGCGGGCACCTGCCCGCCGGTCGAGGGCCTCAACGGCGCGATCGTCTACATCGAGAACGCGACGTGCCACTACCAGTCGAACACCGACTTCAACTCGAAGGACGAGCCGGGGATGATCCTCATGGCCCAGGGCCAGCTCTGGATCGACGGCACGGCGACGTACCACGGGATCATCTACCACGCGAACGAGAACGACTCGACGGGCGAGGCGTTCCGCGTCCACGGCAACGCGACGATCGACGGCGGCGTCCTCGTCGACGGCGACGCGACAACCGTCGCAGGCTCCTCGCACCTCAACCTCGCGCTCAACCCGAACGCGTTCAGCGCCGTCCGCTCCTACGGCACGGCCGGCATCGTCCAGAACACCTGGCGCGAGATCATCCCCGCGAACTAGCCGGCGCGTTCCGACGGGCGCGGCTCAAGCCGCGCCCGTCCTGCGCCGATCACGAGAACGACATGCTCGTCGCCGCACTCTTCGCGCTCCTCTTCGGCCTCCTCATCGGGTCTTTCCTCAACGTCGTCGTCCACCGCCTCCCGCGCGGCGAGTCGATCGTCGCGCCGCGGTCGCGGTGCCCCGAGTGCCGGACGACGATCCGGGCACGCGACAACGTCCCCGTCGTCTCGTGGCTCGCCCTGCGTGGCCGCTGCCGCGACTGCGGCGCCGCGATCCCCGCGCGCTACCCGCTCGTCGAGGCGCTCACCGGGCTCCTGTGGGCGGGGGTCGTCGTCGTCGCCTGGGACGACGCCGCCGACATCGCGCTCGGCCTCGCGCTCGTGACGCTCCTCGTCCCGATGACGCTCATCGACCTCGAGACGCGGCTCATCCCGAACCGGCTCCTCGCGCCGTTCGCCGTGCTGGCGCTCGGCCTCGGCCTCGGGCTCGACCCCGACGGCGTCCCCGAGCAGCTGATCGCCGCTGCCGCCGCGGGCGGCTTCTTCTTCCTCGCCGCCCTCCTCTACCCGAAGGGCATGGGGATGGGGGACGTCAAGCTCGCCGCCGTCCTCGGTCTCTACCTCGGCCGCGCGGTCGCGCCCGCCGTCTTCGCCGGGCTCATCGCCGGCGTCGTCGTGGGCGCCCTCATCATGGCCCGTCTCGGCGTCGACGTCGGCCGCAAGGTCGCCGTGCCGTTCGGCCCGTTCCTCGCGCTCGGCGCGCTCGTCGCGATCGCCGTCGGGGACGGCGTCGTCGACAGCTACCTCGAGACCTTCTGACCTTCCTCCAGCGGGGTCCTGGCCCGTCCGCGTCCGCGCCCGTCGCGGGCGCGGACGGCGCCGTCCCGCGCCCGTCCCGCCGGGCGTCCGGGACGTGTCCAGGTTTCGTCCGTCGTACTCAAGTCTGGGTGATGGCTGGACGAAATGAGGGCTGGAGGCGCCCCGCCTCACTGCGAGCAGCACCGCGTCCGATCCCCACGGGAGACCCATGGCCAAGACACCGAGCACACTCGTCGGGCTCGAGCTCGACCCCGGCGGCGTCCACGTCGCCGCCGTCACCACGAAGGGCGGCCTGCACGTCACGGAGGCGGTGACCGCTCCGCTCGCGGCCGACGTCCTCCGCGACGGTGAGGTCGCCGACGTCGACGCGCTCGCCGAGGCGCTGCGCGGCATCTGGCGCGATCACAAGGACCTCGACAAGCGGGTCCGGATCGGCATCGCGAACCAGAAGGTCGCCGTCCGCGTCCTCGAGCTGCCGCCGATCTCCGACCCCAAGGAGCTCGCCCAGGCGGTGCGCTTCCAGGCTCAGGACGAGATCCCGATGCCGGTCGACGCGGCCGTCATCGACTTCCAGGCCCTCGACGTCGTCACGACCGACAACGGGCCGCGCCAGCAGGTCGTCGTCGTCGCGGCGCGCCGCGACATGATCGACCGCGTGCTCAAGGCGGTCCGCGACGCGGGCCTGCGCCCCGAGGCGATCGACCTCTCCGCCTTCGCGATGGTGCGGGCGCTGCACCGCAGCGCGATCGCCGACGGCTCCGACCCCTCCGACACGGTCATGTACCTCGCGATCGGCGGCCTCACGAACCTCGCGGTCGCGCAGGGCACGACCTGCCGCTTCACCCGCGTCGTGAGCACCGGCGTCGAGGCGATCGCGGTCGAGCTCGCCGAGCGCCGCCGGCTCTCGCTCGAGCACGCCCGCGGCTGGCTCGAGCACGTCGGCCTCGAGGTCCCGTCGGACGCGATCGAGGGGGATCCCGAGATCGTCGCCGACGCCCGCATGTGCCTCGACGAGGGCGTCCGCCGCATCGCCGCCGAGGTCCGCAACAGCGTCGACTTCCATCACGCCCAGGGCTCGGGGGCGCCGGTCGCCCGCGTCGTCCTCGCCGGTCCCGCCGCCGGGATCCCCGGGTTCGCCGAGATGCTCTCGAACGAGCTCGGCCTCCCGGTCGTCGTCGGCCGGATCGAGGGGGTCCAGCCCGAGATGCAGGCTCGCGTCGCGGTCGCCGCGGGCCTCGCGATCCCCGAGGAGGTCGCAGCATGAAGGCCGTCAACCTCATCCCGCAGGACGAGCGCCGCGGTGGCGGCGGACGCCTCGGCGGCGCATCGGGGGGCGCGGTGTACGCGCTCATCGGGGGCCTCGCCGTCCTCGTCGTCGCGCTCGGCGTCTACCTCCAGGCGGGCAAGACCGTCGACGACCGCAAGGCGGAGCGCGCCGCGGTCGAGACCGAGGTCGAGTCGCTGCGCGCGAAGGCCGCGCCGCTCACCGAGTACGTGACCTTCCGCGCGCTCGCTCAGGCCCGGGTCCAGACCGTCACGAGCCTCGCCTCGAGCCGGTTCGACTGGGGCGAGGCGTTCCGCGAGGTCGCGCGCGTCCTCCCCGAGAAGACGTGGATCACGACGCTCACCGGCACGGTGCAGCCCGGCACGGCCATCACCGGGGCCGGCTCGGCGGGCGGACTGCGCGCCGCGCTCCCCGTCCCCGCGATCGAGATCGCGGGCTGCACGACGAGCCAGCCGGGCGTCGCCCGCACGATGACGGCGATGCGCCGCATCGAGAACGTCGAGCGCGTCGCGCTCTCGAGCTCCGAGAAGGCGGGCGCCTCCGGCGCCGGCGGCGACGACTGCCGCCAGGGCCGCGAGTCGTTCCCGCAGTTCCAGATGGTCGTGTTCTTCGAGGCGCCGGAGGCGCACAGCGCGCGCGAGACCGAGCTGTTCGGCG
>NZ_JBLKKY010000040.1:0-44079 GCF_059438195.1 Paraconexibacter sp. | reverse complement strand
CGTCCTGCATCTTGCCGTCGATCATGTGGACGCCGCGGCCGTCGGGGATCGCCTCCAGCACCTTCTTGGCGAACTTGACCTCGTCGACCGGCGGGCTGAACACCTTCTTGGCGATGTCGATCTGGACCGGGTGCAGCGACCAGGCGCCGACGCAGCCGAGCAGGAAGGCGGCGCGGAACTGCGCCTCGCAGGCGGCGACGTCCTTGATGTCGCCGAACGGGCCGTAGAAGGGGAGGCAGCCGTTCGTCGTGCAGGCGTCGACCATGCGGGCGATCGAGTAGTGCCACGGGTCCTGCTGGGCGGTGATGCGGGTCTGGCCCTCGACGATCGAGCCGTCCTCGTTCAGCTCGGGGTCGGACATCGACACGTAGCCCGGGTGGCCGCCGCCGACGCGGGTCGTCTTCATGCGCCGCGACGCGGCGAGGTCGGCGGGCCCGAAGCTCATGCCCTGCATGCGCGGGGACGCCGCGGCGATCTCGTCGACGTGGGCGACGCTCTGCGCCGTCTCCAGGATCGCGTGGACGAGGAGCGGCTTCTGCAGGCCGGCCTTCGCCTCCAGCTGCGCGAGGAGCCGGTCGACGTAGTGGATGTCCCACGGGCCCTCGACCTTCGGGACCATGATGACGTCGAGGCGGTCGCCGATCTCGGTGACGAGCGTCGTGAGGTCGTCGAGGCACCACGGGCTGTCGAGCGCGTTGACGCGCGTCCACAGCTGAGCCTTGCCGATGTCGACCTCCTTGCCGGCCTTCACGAGGCCGGCGCGGGCCGCCTCCTTGCGGTCGACCGGGACGGCGTCCTCGAGGTTGCCGAGGACGATGTCCGCCTTCGCGGCGATGTCCGGCAGCTTCGTGAGCATCTTCTCGTTGCTCGCGTCGAAGAAGTGGATCATCCGCGACGGCGGGAACGGGATCTCCGTGACCGGATCCGGGGCGCCGACGCAGAGAGGCTTGAGGAAGTCGCGGGGGCTGCGCATAGGCGCGGAACGCTATCGCCCGCGCCGGGACGGCACCGGCCCGGTCGATGCGGCACCATCCCCGTTCCTATGAGCGAGAACTTCAGCACCGACCAGGCGACGCGCGAGGCGACCGGGGCGCACAGCTACGGCCGCTACTTCGAGGAGTTCGAGGAGGGCGCGACCTACCAGCACTGGCCTGCGAAGACGGTGACGGAGGCGGACGACCACCTCTTCTGCCTCATCACGATGAACCACCATCCGCTCCACATCAACGACGTCTACGCGAAGCAGTCCCAGCAGGGCCGCAACGTCGTCGTGGGGCCCTACGTGTACTCGCTCGCCCTCGGCATGACGGTCTCCGACATCTCCGGCAAGGCGATCGCGAACCTCGCGACCGAGGAGCTCTCGCACCCGAACCCCGTCTTCCACGGCGACACGCTCTTCTGCGAGACCGAGGTGCTCGAGAAGAAGGAGTCGCGCTCGAAGCCCGACCGCGGCGTCGTGAAGGTCCACACCCGCGTCCGCAACCAGGACGGCGTCCTCGTCGCCGAGTTCAAGCGCCTCGTCCTCGTCCCGAGGAAGACCCCGGGCGAGGCCCCCGCGGCCTGAGCGGCCCCGGCGGACGCCCCACGCGGGCGTCCGCCCACCGGCGCCCCGCGCCTCAGCGCCCGTCGTCCTCGAGCGGGACCGCGTCGTCCCCGGTCGCGTACTCGACGATCGACGTGTCGATGAGCCACTCGACCGGCGCGCGGTCGTCGGTGTAGACGCTGCCGCCCTCCAGCGGCGCCCCGACGAGGTCGGCGGTCCGCAGCCGCAGCCCCTCGAGGTCGGGGTGGACCCGCGCCTCGAGCAGCCTGCGCGCGCTCGGCGCCCGCGTCATCGACGCGACGAGGAGCGTGTTCTCCGCCTCGACCGGCACCCGTCGCACGTGCGGGAAGACCTCCCGCATCGTGCGGGTGAGCGTCCGCTCGAGGTCGTCCTGGTCCGGCGGGTGCCCGACGTTGACGACGACGGCGCCGCCGGGCGCCAGCCGGTCACGGGCGAGCTCGAAGAACTCGACCGTCGCGAGGTAGAAGGGGATGTAGGGCTGGCGGTAGGCGTCGACGCCGATGAGGTCGTAGTCGCCCTCGCTGCGGCGCAGGAACGGCCGGGCGTCCTCGGTGTGCGTCCGCAGCCGCGGGTTCGCGTCGAGCTCGAACCACTTCCGCCCCAGCTCGGTGACGTCGCCGTCGATCTCGACCCCGTCGATCTCCGTGCGGGGGAAGTAGCGGCCGTACGCGCGTGACACGGTCCCCGCGGCGTTGCCGAGCATCGCCATCCGCCGCGGCGGCGCGTCGAGGGCCGTGAGCGGCACGGTGAGGTAGCCGTCCCACACCCCGTCCGTGAGCACCGTGTCCGGCTCGTAGACCGAGTGGACCGCCTGGCCCTCGTTGAGCTCGAGCGTGCGGCGGTCGCCCATCTCGACGACCCTCATGTACTGGTACGAGGAGTCGCGCTCCTCGAGCACCCGCGCGCCCGCGGCATCGGCCGGCTTCGTCGCCCCGGGCGGCAGGAGGAGGAGGCCGGCGAGGACGGCGGGCACGGCCGGCGCCCAGCGCGGCATCCCCGCGCCGATGCCGGCGACGGCGCCCAGCGCGAGCGCGAAGAGGAGGAACGACCGCTGCGTGCCGACGAGCGGGATGAGGACGAGGGCGGCGAGGAAGACCCCCGTGAGCGACCCGACGGTCGACAGCGCGTAGAGCCGCCCGGCGACTTCCCCGGAGCGCGCGAGGTCGGTGATCGAGAGGCGCAGGGCCCACGGCGTGATCGTGCCGAGGACGAAGACCGGCGCGGCGATGAGGACGAGGATCCCGACGAACGAGCCGACGAAGGCCCCCGCGTCGATCTCGTCGAAGGCCTCGACCGCGAGGTCGAGGAAGGGCCCGGAGACGAGCGGCACGAGCGCGACGAGGCCCGCGGCGAGCAGGACGGCGAGGCGCAGAGCGCGCTCGCTGGGATGCCGGTCGGCGAGCCTCCCGCCGTACCAGTAGCCGACGGACAGCGCGACGAGGACGATCCCGATCGTGTTCGCCCAGATGATCGTGGACGCTCCGAAGTACGGGGCCATGAGCCGGGCGGCGGCGATCTCGGTGCCGAGGCTCGCGACGCCCCCGAAGAACACGATGAGCGGGAGCCCGCGGCCGGGAGGGGCCTGGGTGCGAGGGGGCGCCGCCGGCGGGGTCGGAGGCGCCGCCGGGATCTCGCCGTCGGCGACGGACATCGAGCGAAGGGTGACAGCCGCGCGCAGCCGGAGCGGCGCCATCCTGGACGACATCCCGGCGCCGCGTCACCCGTCGCTCGCCGGGTCGAATCACTACCCTTCGCCGAATCCCGGGCGCCGGTTCGGATCCGCCCGCGAGGCCATCAGCGAAGCAGGAGCGCAGACGTGAGCGAGATGACGGTGCCGACGAAGAACCAGAAGCTCGAGACCTGGGTCGATGAGGTAGCCGCCCTCGTCCAGCCGGACGCCGTCCACTGGTGCGACGGATCCGCGGAGGAGTACGACCGCCTCTGCCAGCAGCTCGTCGACGCCGGCACGTTCCGTCGCCTCTCCGACGCGAAGCGCCCGAACAGCTACCTCGCCTGGACCGACCCGTCCGACGTCGCCCGTGTCGAGGACCGCACGTACATCTGCGCGGCGACCGAGGAGGAGGCCGGGCCGACGAACAACTGGCGCGACCCCGCCGAGATGCGCGAGGAGATGAACCGCATCTTCGAGGGCGCGATGCGCGGCCGCACGATGTACGTCGTGCCGTTCTCGATGGGCCCCGTCGGCTCGGACAAGTCCCAGATCGGCGTCCAGCTCACCGACTCGCCCTACGTCGTCGTGTCGATGCGGATCATGACCCGCATGGGCCAGAAGGCCCTCGACGTCCTCGGCGAGGACGGCGAGTTCGTGCCCTGCATCCACTCGATCGGCGCGCCGCTCGAGCCGGGCGAGGAGGACGTCACCTGGCCGACGAACGCCGACACGAAGTACATCGTCCACTACCCCGAGACCCGCGAGATCTGGTCCTACGGCTCGGGCTACGGCGGCAACGCGCTCCTCGGCAAGAAGTGCCTCGCCCTCCGCATCGCCTCGGTCATGGCGCGCGACGAGGGCTGGATGGCCGAGCACATGCTCATCCTCAAGATCACCTCCCCCGAGGGGAAGGTGAAGTTCGTCACGGGCGCCTTCCCGAGCGCGTGCGGCAAGACGAACCTCGCGATGCTCGTCCCGTCGCTCCCCGGCTGGAAGGTCGAGACGATCGGCGACGACATCGCCTGGATGAAGTTCGGCGACGACGGCCGCCTCCACGCGATCAACCCGGAGGCCGGCTTCTTCGGCGTCGCGCCGGGCACGAGCACGAAGACGAACCCGAACGCGATGGCCACCGTCGAGCGCGACACGATCTTCTCGAACTGCGCGCTCACCGACGACGGCGACGTGTGGTGGGAGGGCATGACGAAGGAGCCGCCGGCCCACCTCGTCGACTGGCACGGCAACGACTGGACGCCGGACTCCGAGAGCCCGGCCGCCCACCCGAACGCGCGCTTCACCGTCAGCGCGGCGCAGTGCCCCTCGATCGCGCCGGAGTGGGAGGACCCCGCCGGCGTGCCGATCGACGCGTTCCTCTTCGGCGGCCGCCGCGCGAGCGTCGTCCCGCTCGTCCGCGAGGCCTTCGACTGGGAGCACGGCACGTTCCTCGGGGCGACGATGAGCTCGGAGATGACGGCGGCGGCCTTCGGCACCGTCGGCCAGCTCCGCTTCGACCCGTTCGCGCAGCTGCCGTTCGCGGGCTACAACGTGGGCGACTACATGGCCCACTGGCTGAAGCTCGGCAAGCAGGCCGACCCCGAGAAGCTGCCGCGCATCTTCTACGTCAACTGGTTCCGCAAGGACGAGGACGGCAAGTTCATCTGGCCGGGCTTCGGCGAGAACGCCCGCGTCCTCGAGTGGATCTTCCGCCGCTGCGACGGCGAGGCCGAGGCGGTCGAGACGCCGCTCGGCCTCGTCCCGAAGGCGACCGACCTCAACCTCGACGGCCTCGACATGAACGCCGAGGACCTCGAGGAGATCCTCGCGGTGGACGCCGAGCAGGTGAAGGAGGAGCTGCCGCAGGTCGAGGAGTTCCTCGCGAAGTTCGGGGACCACCTCCCGTCCGAGATGCGCGCGCAGCTCGACGCGCTCAAGGCGCGCCTCGGCTGATCGGCTCGTCGCGGGCCGGTCACCGGCCGGCCCGCGCGATTCGCCTCCCCGACTCCGGGTAGGCTCGCGCGCATGGACGAGTCGCTCACGTCCGCGGTCGTCGCGAGCGCCGAGAAGAGCGGCGTCGACCGCGACGTCGTCCTCCCGTTCGCCGAGCGCTACCTCCGCCGCCGGGCCGCTCCCGCGGACGAGGAGCCCGACGCGGTCGCGGCCGAGGTCATCCACGTCTTCCGCCTCGCGGACGATCGCGGGTCGGCGCCGAGCGCCGTGCGGGCGAGCACGCCGACGCTCCGTGACGACGGCTACGAGACCGGCGGGAGCGTCGTCGAGACGAACACCGAGGACCTGCCGTTCCTCGTCGACTCCGTCGTCGCGGAGGCCGAGGCGAGCGGCGCCGCGGTCGAGGCGCTCAGCCACCCGATCGTCGGCGTCCGGCGCGACGGCGGGGGACGGATCGTCGAGACCGGAGATCCGTCCGGCGGCCTCCCGCGCGAGTCGGTCATCCACATCGCCCTCGACCGCCGGCTCACGCCGGAGCAGCTCGCCGCGCTCGAGGACGGGGTCGGAGACGTCCTCGCCGGGGTGCGGCGCGTCGTCGCCGACCACGCCGCGATGCGCGAGGCGGTCCTGCGCACCGCCGACGAGCTCGCGGCGAGCGGGGAGGACGAGTCCGAGGCGGCCGAGTTCCTGCGCTGGATCGCCGACGAGCACTTCGTCCTCCTCGGCCACGCCGCCGCGGACGGGACGACGCTCGGCCTCCTCGGCGCCGACTGCCCCGCCGGCGTCGGGGCCGAGGAGATCGGGCCCCCGATCGGCGCGGACGAGGGGCCGCTCCTCGTCCGCAAGAGCGGCGCCCGCTCCCGCGTCCACCGCCGGACGCGCGTCGAGGAGATCCGCGTCGCCCGCCCGTCCGGAGGCGAGGACGTGCTCGTCGGCCTCTTCACGAGCCGCGCCCACGGCGAGCCCGCCTCCCGCGTCCCCCTCCTGCGTCGCAAGCTCGAGCGGATGCTCGCCGACGAGGACCTCGTCACCGGCTCGCACGACTGGAAGGCCGCCGTCGCCCTCTTCGAGTCCTTCCCGAAGGACGTCCTCTTCTCGACGCTCGAGACGGACCTCAGGAGGCTCGTCGTCGCGATGCTCACGCTCGCGCCGTCGACCGTGCGCGTCCTCGTCCGCCGCGAGGAGGACGAGCGGCGCGCCTCCCTGCTCATCGCCGTGCCCCGCGGCTCCTACGACGCGGGCGTCCGGGACGAGATCCGGGACCTCGTGCGGCGCCGCTCGCGCGCGCAGCACATCTCGATCGACGAGGTGGTGGGCGAGAACGACCACGTCCGTCTCCACGTCTTCGTGCACTCCGACGAGGGTCTCGCGACGCTCGACGAGCGGGCGCTCGAGACGGAGGTCGAGGCGCTCGCGCGGACCTGGGAGGACCGGATGCGCGATGCGCTCGTCGCCGCGCACGGCGAGGAGCGCGGGCGGCTTCTGCACGCTCGCTGGACGGCGCGGCTGCCCTCCTCGTACGCGGTCCGCATCGACCCTGCGGCCGCCGTCGCAGACGTCACCGCGCTCGAGGAGCTGCGGCGCCGGTCGCAGCGGCTCGCCGTCCACCTGCGCACCGAGGAGAGGCCGGACGGCGAGGCCCTCACGCGCATCACGGTCGTCCGGGTCGGCCCGAAGGCCGAGCTCTCCGCGATCATGCCCGTCCTCGAGGACCTCGGCCTGCGCGTCGTCGAGGAGCGCCCCACGCTCCTCGTCGGCGGGGACGAGACGTGGCTGCAGGACTTCGGCGTCCTCGGGCCCGACGACCGGCCTCTCGACCTCGACAGGTGCGGCGACCGCGTCGGCACGACGGTCGCCGCGGTGCTCCGCGGAGAGACCGAGAGCGACGCGCTCCACCGGCTCGTCGTGCTCACCGAGCTCTCCCACGACCGCCTCGAGCCGCTGCGGGCCTACCGCCGCTACCGGCAGCGGATCGGGTCGCGCTACACCGAGGACCACCAGAACGAGGTCATCGCGCGCAACGCCGACCTCACCGAGCGCCTCGTCGAGCTCTTCGAGATGCGGTTCGACCCGTCGCGGCCGATCGACGAGGCGGCGGAGGCGACGCTGCGCGAGGACATCGCGGCGCGCCTCGACGCGGTCGTGTCGCTCGACGACGACCGCGTCATGCGCAACCAGCTCGCGGTCATCGACGCGACGCTGCGGACGAACGCCTACCGTCCCGGCCGCGGCGCTCTCGCGTTCAAGCTGCAGAGCGCGCGCGTCCCCGCGCTCCCGCAGCCCGCGCCGTTCGTCGAGATCTACGTGAGCGGGGAGGACGTCGAGGGCATCCACATCCGCGGCGGGCGCATCGCCCGAGGCGGACTGCGCTGGTCCGACCGCCAGGACTACCGCACCGAGGTGTGGGGCCTCATGCGCGCGCAGATGGTGAAGAACGCGGTCATCGTCCCGACCGGGGCGAAGGGCGGGTTCTACCTCCGCCACCCGCCGGGCGAGCGCGACGCGCTCCGCGCCGCGGTGCGCGCCGGCTACGAGGCGTTCATCCGCGCTCTCCTCGACCTCACCGACGACCGCGACGGCGACGCGGTCGTGCCGCCCTCGGGCGTGCGTCGCTACGACGACGACGATCCGTATCTCGTCGTGGCGGCGGACAAGGGGACGGCGACGTTCTCGGACCTCGCCAACTCGATCGCGGAGGAGCGCGGCTTCTGGCTCGGCGACGCGTTCGCCAGCGGCGGGTCCGCCGGCTACGACCACAAGGCGCTCGGGATCACCGCCCGCGGGACGTGGGAGTCGGTGCGGCGCCACTTCTCCGAGCTCGGGATCGACCCGGAGGCGGAGCCGGTCACGGCGGTCGGGATCGGCGACATGGGCGGAGACGTCTTCGGCAACGGGATGCTCCGGTCGCGGACGCTGCGGCTCGTCGCCGCCTACGACCACCGGCACATCTTCATCGACCCCGACCCGAGCGACCCCGAGGCGAGCTTCGAGGAGCGCCGCCGGCTCTTCGAGCTCGGGCTCGCCGGCTCGCCGACCTCGTGGGACGACTACGACCGCTCGCTCATCAGCGAGGGCGGAGGCGTCTTCCCGCGCACGGCGAAGCGCATCGAGCTCACCGACGAGATCCGGGAGGCGCTCGCCATCGACCTGCGCGAGGTGACGCCGCACGAGCTCATCCGCGCCGTTCTCCGCGCTCCGGTCGATCTCCTGTTCAACGGCGGGATCGGCACGGTCGTGAAGGCGCGCGAGGAGTCCGACGCCGACGCGCAGGACCGCTCGTCGGACGGGATCCGCGTCGATGCCGCCGACCTGCGCTGTCGCGTCGTCGGCGAGGGCGGCAACCTCGGATTCACGCAGCGCGGGCGGGTCGAGGCCGCCCAGCACGGCATCCTCATCAACGCCGACTTCATCGACAACTCCGCCGGCGTCGACTGCTCCGATCACGAGGTGAACCTCAAGATCCTCCTCGGGCTCGCGGAGAAGGACCCCGACGACGCGATGGACCGCGACGAGCGCAACGCGCTCCTGCGCGAGGTCACCGAGGACGTGACGGCGGACGTCCTCGGGAACTCCTACCGGCAGGCGCAGATCATCACGCGGGAGGCGCGCTCGTCCGCGCGCGAGCTCCTCGCCTACGAGGACCTCATGCTCGAGCTCGAGCGCACCGGCCTCCTCGACCGCCGGCTCGAGCGTCTCCCGTCCTCCGACGAGCTCGCCGAGCGACGCGCCGCCGGACAGGGGCTCGTGCGTCCCGAGCTCGCCGTCCTGCTCGCGCTGAGCAAGCAGCACGTCACGGACGCCCTCCTCGACGACCCGGTCATCGACGATCCCGCGTTCGGCGCGGATCTCCGCGAGTCGTTCCCCGCCGCCGTCCTCGCGCGCGTCGGCATCGAGAAGGTCGACGCGCACCCGCTGCGCCGGGAGCTCATCGCGACGCGCGTGGCGAGCGACGTCGTCGACCACCGCGGCCCCACCTTCGTCGCGCGCCGCATGGCCGAGCTCGGCGTCGCGCCCGCCGCGGTCGTCCGCGGAGAGCGCATCGCCCGCGACGGGCTCGCCGCCGACCATCTCCAGGCGGCGCTCGAGGAGCAGGACCTCCCCGCCGACCTGCGCTGGGAGGCGATGGACCTCGTCGACTGGGCGGTGCGGGCGGCGAGCCGCTGGGTCCTGCGGCACGCGCCCTCCGCCGAGATCGGCCCGGCCGTGACGGCCGCGATCGAGGCCTCCTCCGTCATCCGCGACGACGTCGCCGGAGTGCTCGGGGAGGAGCGGGCGCGCGGCCACGAGGAGCGGGCGACCGCGCTCGACGATCGCGGCCTCGACTCGGCGCTCGCCAGCGACGTGGCGCTGCTGCGCGAGCTCGTCCACGTCCCCGCCCTCGTCGAGCTCGCGACGGCGACCGGACGCGACGTCGCCGCGGCGACGCAGGCCCTCGTCGCGGTCCAGGACAAGCTCTGGCTCGGTGCCCTCCACGGCGCGGTCGCCGGCGTCGCGTTCGCGGGGCGCGCCCAGCGCTGGGCGGCGAAGGCGGTCGACGACGAGCTCGAGGACCTCGCGATCGGCCTCGCGGCCGCCGCGCTCGACGAGCACCCCGGCTCCCCGCCCGCCGAGGCGGTCGAGGAGCTGCTCGCCGCTCGGTCCGTCGCCGTCGGCCGCTTCGCGTCGCTGACGCGGCTCGTCGCCTCCGAGGGGACGGACCTGCCGGGCCTCTCGCTCGTCGTCCGCCGGCTGCGCGACATCGCCGGCGGTTGAGCCGGAGCCCGGGGCCGGCGCAGGGCCCGTCCGCCGGGCGTCGGGGCCGGTGGCTGCCGGCGCCCCGGCCGACCGTCAGTGGGGGTCGTTGCCGCCGGCCGTCGCGGCCGGAGGACGGGACTCCTCGGCGAGCGAGGTGATCGCGAGCGGGCCACGTGCCGCCGACTCGAGGACGTCGCCCGCCTCCTCCGCCGAGCGCGCGTAGAGCTCGACGAGGAGATGGACGACGATGAGGCGGTTGTCGTCCTCGTGCTTGTGGAAGCGGACGTGCGTGAAGAACTCGCGGGTCCCGTAGTCGCCGAACGCGGCGTAGGAGAGCGAATCGGCGGCGTCGGGGCCGGTGCACGTCTCGACGTCGTCGGTCTCGACGGTGACGGTGCACGAGGCGACCCACGGGGTGCCGGCGACCATGCGCTCCCAGCGGTCCTCGATCGCCTCGACGCGGCCGGCGGCGAACGCGAGGTGCGGCTGGTCGTGCATGCAGTCGACGCACTGCACGACGGCCTCCTGCAGCTCCTCGACGGCCTCCGCGCGCTCACCCGTCTCGGGGTCGATGCGGTGGACGCCGTCGTAGTGCATCTGCACCTCGAGCTCGGTCGACCAGCAGCGGTAGCAGCGCAGCCAGGGGCGGGGATCGGACTCCATCCTCACGATTCTAGGCGCGCCGCCCCGCGAGCCGGGCCACGGGGCCCGCGCGCGTCGATAGGGTCGCCTGGTGCCCCGTGGGACCCCGACCGACCGACAGGACGCCGTCGGCGTCGTGCTCGCCGGGGGCCTCGCCCGCCGGATCGGCGGCGACAAGGCCGCCGTCGCCCTCGGCGGCCGTCCGCTCCTCGCGCACGTCGTGGACGTCCTGCGAGAGGTGTTCTCCGATGTCGCGGTCGTCGCGAAGCCGGACACGACGCTGCCGGTGCTCGACGTCGAGCCCGCGCTGTGGATCGAGCCGCGGCTCCCGCGCCACCCGCTGAGCGGCGTCGTCCATGCGCTGCGCTGCGCGCAGGGCCGCGCCGTCTTCGTGTGCGCGACCGACCTCCCGCTCCTCGACGCGGGGACGATCCGCGCGATCCTCGCCGCCGACGACGGGGGGAGGCCGATCGTCGCCGCCCAGGCGGAAGGCCGGCTGCAGCCGCTCTGCGCCCTCTACCGGCCGGAGGCTCTCGCCGGCCTCGCGACGTTCGATCCCGAGGAGCCCGCCACGGCGGCGGTGCAGCGCGTCGGGGTGCGCACCGTGCCGATCCTCGATCCGACGCCCCTGTTCAACGTGAACACGCCCGACGAGCTCCTCACCGCGGCGGCGCTCCTCGACGGCCGCGGGGGCGTCGAGGACGGCCTCAACCGAACGTGAACGCGTAGGCGCTGACCCCCTCGTCGAGCGAGAGCGTGAGGTCGTGCTCCTCGGGGCGCGGCGCCGAGACGAGGTGGTAGATCGTCTGCGCGCCGACGCGGACCCGGCCGCCGCGGACGTCATCACCCGCCCGTGCGGCCCGGATCGGGCGGCCGTCGAGCCGGACGCGGACGTCGGCGGCCGCGGAGTCGGGCGTGCTCATGACGAGGTACACGTCCTTGCCGAAGACGCGTCCGCGGACGGTCGCCTCCCGCACCGCCGTGCTGCGCTCGCCGTCGACCCGCCACGTCCCGCCGAGCGTGAATCCGCTCGGGGGCAGGTCGCCCGGTGCGACCGGGTCGTAGCGGCGCGTGCCGGCGGTCGGCGGCGTGCCGACGAACCGCTCGGCGCGGTCCGCGCCGAGGTAGGTCTCCGGCGTCGCGCGCCGCGACGGGTCCGCGCCGCCGCCGACGCCGGCGCGGCCGTCGATGCCGGTCGTCCCGGACTCGGCGAGCAGCGCCCGCACCGCGGCCTCGGTCTCCTGCTCGCCGCCCTCGCCGAAGTGCGTGTAGCGGACCTGTCCATCGGCGTCGATGAGGTACTTCGCCGGCCAGAAGCGGTTGCCCCAGGCGTTCCACGTCGCGTAGTCGTTGTCCTGGACGATCGGATGGCGCAGGTCGGACCGCTCGATCGCGGCGGCGACGTTCCCGGCGTCCTTCTCGAACGCGAACTCCGGGGTGTGCACGCCGATGATCGTGAGGCCGTCGTCGCGGTAGGCGGCGTGCAGGGCGCGCAGGCCGGGGAACGTCCGGATGCAGTTGATGCAGGTGTACGTCCAGAAGTCGATGAGGACGACACGTCGCTGCGCGCGCAGCTCGGCGAGCGTGAGCGGACGGTCCCCGGGGGTGTTGAACCACCGCTGCGTCCCGACGAGCTCGGGGGCGCGGCCGAGGCGCGGGAGACCGGACGGCGGGCCGGCGGCGACGGCTCGGCCCCGGCCGGCGGGGAGGGTCGTGAGCGGCCGCGTCGCCGCCGAGGCGCGGGCGCCCGCGGAGTCGAAGCGCGGCGCGCCGCGCAGGTCCTGCAGACGCGCCTCGACGGCCCCGGACTCCTCGAGCCCGGCGGTCGGCGTCACGATGCTCTGCGGCAGGCCGTCCGCGATCGCGGTCTGGAAGCGGAGGTCGAGGTCGAAGGTCATCGAGACCGCGGTGAGGACGAGCACCGCGCCGAGCGCCCTCTGCACGACGGGGCCGCGCAGGCGCGCGTGCGCGGCCCCGGCGAGGCGCCGGCCTCCGAGCATGACGGCGAGGAGCACGCCCGCGGATCCCGCGGCGTAGCCCAGGGCGACGGCGACGGTCGAGGCGCTCGCGGCGCTCACGGCGATGACCGCGGCGAGCACCGGCCCGGCGCACGGGGCGTAGAGGAAGCCGAGCGCTCCGCCGACGAGCAGGCCGGAGCCGAAGCCCTCGCGCCCCGTCGGGGCCTGGGGGGCGAGCCGGGTGAGCCGGGAGAGCCGCGCCTCGACCGCGTCGGTGGCCCGCGGCACGATCACGACGAGCCCGAAGGCGAGCAGGGCGACGATCGCGAGCGTCCTCGTCGCACCGTCGCCGAGCCCGACCCCGTCGACGAGCTCGGCGAGCCCGACGATCGTCACCGTGAACGTCGCGGCGAGCCCGAGGACGATCCCGAGGGGCCGGCGGCGGCCGCCCGTGGCGCCCGCGGCGAGGAGCGCGGGGAGGACCGGGAGCACGCACGGGCTCAGCGCCGTGCCGGCGCCCGCGACGACCGCGACGAGGGTGAGGAGGAGCATCGGCCCCAGTGTCCGTCCTGGGGCCTTGCGAGAGGATGAACGAGCGCCGGCGGCTCAGCCGCCGATCGCGCTCATCGAGCGGGCCGGCTGGACGAAGCCGGGCTCGTTCACGCGGTGCTTCAGCTCCTTGCGCCAGACGGCCTCGCGGATGAGCGTCGCGAGGGAGTCGTCGTCGACGCCGTCGCGCAGCGGGGCGCGGAGGTCCGTCTCGCGCAGCGAGAAGAGGCAGGTGCGCAGCTTGCCGTCGGCGGTGAGGCGGATGCGGTTGCAGTCGCTGCAGAAGGGCTCGCTCACCGGGTTGATGAAGCCGATCTTCCCGACGCCGTCGGCGAAGCGGTAGACGCGGGCGGTCGCGCTCGGCTCGCGCGGCTCCTCGACGAGCGGATGGACGGCGTCGATCATCTGGCGCAGCTCGTCCCCGGTGAGGACCTGCTCCGGCGTCCACGTGCGGTCGGCGTCGAGCGGCATCCACTCGATGAACCGCACCTCGTAGTCGTGCTCGCGGGCGAAGCGCGCGAAGGGGAGGACCTCCTCCTCGGTGAAGTCCCGCAGCGCGACGGCGTTCACCTTGATGGGGTGCGCCTCGGGGAAGGCGGCGAGCGCCTCGAGCCCGGCGAGGACGCGAGGAAGCGCGTCGCGGCGCGTGAGCTGGAAGAAGCGGTCGCGCTGGAGGGAGTCGATCGAGACGTTGAAGCGGTCCACGCCGGCCTCGACGAGCGCGGCGGCGTCGCGCTCGAGGAGGAAGCCGTTCGTCGTCACGGCGAGGTCGTCGACGGTCTCGAGCGCGGAGAGCATCGCGGCGAGCCGCGGGAAGTCCCGCCGCACGAGAGGCTCGCCGCCGGTGAGCCGCACGTCACGGACGCCCATCTCCCCGAGGACCCGCACGAGTCGCGTGATCTCCTCGAAGGTGAGGACGTCGTCGCGCTCGAGCCAGGGCAGGCCCTCGGCGGGCATGCAGTACTGGCAGCGGAAGTTGCAGCGGTCGGTGACGGAGACGCGCACGTCGCCGATGCGGCGGCCGTGCCCGTCGACCAGCGGCTCTCGCTCCATGCGCCGACTGTACCCTGCCGCACGTGCTGGACACACGCCGTCTCCCCCCGATCCTCCGTCGTGCTGCCGTCATCGTCGCTCTCGGCGCCGCCGCGACGCTCGCTGCGTGCGCCGACGATTCGGACGAGGACGCGATTCGCGAGACCGTGCGCAGCTTCGCGCAGGCGACCGAGGACAAGGACTACCAGGCGATCTGCGACGACCTCATCGCCGAGGAGCTGAGCGAGAGCGTCGAGTCCGTCGGCCTGCCGTGCGAGGCCGCTTTCCGGCAGGGGCTCGAGGAGGTCGAGGAGCCGACGCTCGAGATCGAGGACATCACGATCAACAAGCGCCAGGCGCTCGTCCGCGTCACGACGGGCGCGAAGGGGCAGCCGGAGTCGCGCGACAGCCTCCAGCTCGTCCTCGAGGGGGGCGAGTGGAAGATCAGCTCGCTCGCCGAGGCCCAGCCCCCGGCGCCGACGCCGCGCGAGCGTGAGGGGGAGGAGGCCGAGAGCGGCTCCTCCGACGGCGGCTGACGGCCGCGGACATCCGTCCACGGCGCTCCCGAGCGGGGGGAGGGGTGCCGATGGGTCCTCGACGCCGCGACGCGGAACGTCGACCGCAGGTCCGCGCGAGCGCCCCGCGACCGTAGACAGGCCGCGGGGCGCCATCGCGCCGCGCGGCTCAGGGCCGCTTGAGCAGGATCGCCACGAGCGTCGCGGCGAACGCGATCTGCCCGAACGTGAGAGCCGTGCCGAGGTCGACGGCGCCCGCAAGCTCGGCGACGAGCGTCGCGACGACGACGGCGAGGAGGAGGAGCAGCGCCTCGAGCCTCATGCGTCGGCCCCCGCGCGGTCCTCGAGGAGCGTGATGAGGGCGGGCACGTCGGCCCCGGGCTCCTGGGCGGCGAGGAAGCGCTCCGCCTCGCGCCGGCCGCCGGCGGCGCGCAGTCCGCGCTCCCCATGCTCGACGACGAAGTCCGCGAGCGCGCTCGCGCGGCGCGCGGCGATGCGGCGCTCCGGGACGTCGAGGCTCGCGCGATGGGCGTCGAGCGCGTCGACGAGGTCGTCCATGCCCTGGACGGGGCTCACCGACGAGACGGCGACGACCGCCGTGTCGCGCGAGCCGATGGCGCGCAGCGCGGAGCGCAGGTCCCGCATCGCGCGGGTCGCGACGTCGCCGAGGTCGAGCTTGGTGACGACGAGCACGTCGGGGACCTCCATGATGCCGGCCTTGAGGAACTGGAGCGCGTCGCCGGAGCCTGGCTGGACGACGACGGCGACGGTGTCGGCGACCTCGGCGACCTCGGTCTCGGACTGCCCGACCCCGACGGTCTCGATGACGACGACGTCGAAGGCGGCGGCAAGGGCGTGGGCGGCGGCGCGCGTCGCGGGGGCGAGCCCGCCGAGGCGCTCGCCCGCCGCCGTCGAGCGGATGAAGACCTGCTCGTCGGACGGGTCGAAGGCGATGCGGGCGCGGTCGCCGAGGAGCGAGCCCCCCGAGCGCTTGGAGGAGGGGTCGACGGCGAGGACCGCGACGGACCGGCCGCGCGAGCGCCACTCGCGGACGAGCTCGGAGAGGAGCGAGGACTTGCCGGCGCCCGGTGGCCCGGTCACGCCGACGACGTGCGCGCGGGCCTCGCCGCCGAGCGCCGCGGGGGCGACGGCGCGCAGGAGCGCGTCGATCTCGTCCTTCGCGGCGGGCGAGCGGTTCTCGACGAGGTTGAGCACAGCGGGCGCCGCCGTGAGGTCCCCGTCGCGGAGCCGCTCGCCGAGCTCGGTGCCCGAGGGCGTCACGCGGGAGCCGCGACGCCGTTCGCGTCGGCGACGACCCCGACGATGTCGCGCATGATCGCCGTGAGCGCGAAGTCCTTGGGCGTGTACACCGCGGCGACGCCCGCCTCTTTGAGCGGCGCGACGTCGGCCTCGGGGATGATCCCGCCGACGACGACCGGCGCCTCGACGCCCTTCTCGCGCAGGGCGGCGATGACGTCCGGGATGAGCTCCCGGTGCGATCCGGAGAGGATGGAGAGGCCGACGACGTGGACGCCCTCCTGCAGGGCGCTCTGGGCGATCTGCGACGGCGTGAGGCGGATGCCCTCGTAGACGACGTCCATGCCGACGTCGCGGGCGCGGACGGCGATCTGCTCGGCGCCGTTGGAGTGCCCGTCGAGACCGGGCTTGCCGACGAGGATCTTGATGCGGCGGCCGATCGCCTCGCTGACGCGGTCGACCTCGTCGCGGAGCGGGGCGAGGTCCTCCGCGGGCGCGCCGGCCGCCTCGCCGACGCCGGTCGGGGCGCGGAACTCGCCGAACGCGTCGCGCAGCGTGTGCGCCCACTCGCCGGTCGTCGCGCCGGCGCGGGCGGCGGCGATCGTCGCGGGCATGATGTTCTCGTCGGACTGGGCGACGCGGGCGAGCTCGGCGAGGGCCTCGTCGACCGCCCCCTGGTCGCGCTGGGCGCGCCACTGCGCGACGGCCTCGCGCTGCTGGGCCTCGGTCTCCGGGTCGACGACGAGGATGCCGCCCTCCGCGTCGGAGGTGAGCGGCGACGGCTCGGTCTCCTCGTACTTGTTCATGCCGACGACGATCTGATCGCCGGCCTCGATGCGGCGGATGCGCTCGCGGTGGCTGTCGACGAGCGCGCTCTTCATGTAGTCGACGGCCGCGACCGCGCCGCCGTGCTCGGCGACGACCGCCATCTCCTTGCGGGCCCCCTCGAGGAGCTCGGCGACGAGCTCGTCCATCACCTTCGAGCCCTCGAAGATGTCGGGGTACTCGAGGAGGTCGGTCTCGTAGGCGAGGACCTGCTGGATCCGCAGGGCCCACTGCTGATCCCACGGGCGGGGGAGGCCGAGGGCCTCGTTCCAGGCCGGGAGCTGGACGGCGCGGGCGCGGGCGTTGCGGCCCATGGTGACGGCGAGCGCCTCGAGGACGATGCGCTGGACGTTGTTCTCGGGCTGAGACTCGGTGAGCCCGAGCGAGTTGACCTGGACGCCGTAGCGGAAGCGCAGCTGCTTCTCGTCGGTGACTCCGTAGCGCTCGCGGCCCAGCTCCTCCCAGAGGACGCCCATCGCGCGCAGCTTCGCGTGCTCCTCGACGAAGCGCACGCCGGCGTTGACGAAGAACGAGATGCGCCCGAAGACCTTCCCCATGAGCTCCTCGTCGACGCGCTCGCGGACGGCGTCGAGGACGGCGATCGCGTTGCTCATCGCGTAGGCGATCTCCTGGACGGGCGTCGCGCCCGCCTCCTGCAGGTGGTAGCTGCAGATGTTGATCGGGTTCCACTTCGGGACCTCGGTCACCGTGTAGGCGACCATGTCGGCGATGAGCCGCATCGAGGGGCCGGGCGGGAAGGCGTAGGTCCCGCGCGCGAGGAACTCCTTGATGATGTCGTTCTGGGTCGTCCCCTGGAGCTTGTCCTGGGCGATGCCCTTCTCCTCCGCGGTGACGATGTAGAGGCCGAGCAGCCACGCGGCCGTCGCGTTGATCGTCATCGACGTGTTCATCTCGTCGAGCGGGATGCCCGACATGAGGGCCTCCATGTCGCCGCGGTGCGCCACCGGGACGCCGACCTTGCCGACCTCGCCCTTCGCGAGCTCGTGGTCGGGGTCGTAGCCCGTCTGCGTCGGGAGGTCGAACGCGACGGAGAGGCCGGTCTGCCCCTTCGCGAGGTTCGAGCGGTACAGCGCGTTCGACTTCTCGGCGGTGGAGTGGCCCGCGTAGGTGCGCATCATCCACGGACGGTCCGGCTGCGGCAGGCGATGGGACATGGGGCGGATTCTAGGGCGCGCCGGTCCCCCCGGACGGGCGGGTGGGGCAGGCGCGGCGCGAGCGCGCTGCGGGGGTGCCCGGGGCGCACCGCGGGGCGCACCCCGGGCGCACCTCGCGGCGCGCCTCGAACGTCGATCGTCACCCCCGCGGGGTCGAACGTCGATCGTCACCCCTCCCACGGGGTGCACATCGACGTTCGACGGTTCGAGGGGGAGAGATCGACGGCGGTGGCGCTCAGGGAGGGCATGGTGCACAGCGACCTCCGGCGGCTCGCCGCCGCCCAGGACGACGCCGTCGCGGTGTGGCAGCTCGCGCGCCTCGGCTGGTCCACGAAGCAGATCGAGTGCCGGACCGCGGGGTACCGGCGCATCTTCGACGGCGTCGTCCTCCTCACCAGCAGCGCCCCGACGAAGCGCCAGCGCCTGCGGGCCGCGACGCTCACCACGCCCGACAGCGTCCTCAGTCACGCCTCCGCCGCCGATCATGCCGACTTCCGGCCGGCCCCGAGGGACATGCGCCTGACGATCATCGCCCGGCCCGGGGACGGCGGCCCCGAGGAGTTCGACGATCTCCTCGTCACGCGCTCGACCGTCCTGCGGCCCGACGTCATCGAGCTGCGCGACGGCCTGCCGACGACGACCCCGGAGAGGACGCTGCTCGACCTCGCCGGCTCGAGGCACTTCGGTGAGACGGATCTGCGCAAGTCGACGCGGGAAGCGATCCGGCTGAAGCTCGTCACCTGCGCCTCACTGCTGCGCGCATGCGACAAGCACCCGCGCCGTCGCGGGACGTCGCGTGTCAGGAAGCTCGCGGAGCGCTACGCCCGCCTCGGGATCGAGCGGGCGAACAGCCCGGCCGAATCGCTCGCGATGGAGCTGATCGACGAGTGGAAGCTGCCGCTGCCGCGCCTCAACCACACGGTGGCGCGGGCCGAGGGGGACCTGTACTTCGACGAGCTCGAGCTCGTGATCGAGCTGCACGGCCCCCAGTGGCACCGGCTCCGGGACGGCGACGCCCGCAAGGAGCTGGCATGGCGGCGCGCGGGCCTCCGGGTCCGGCACATGCACACCGACGACGTCTTCGACCGCCCCGAGGTGCTGCGAGCGCACATCCTCGATCACATGCGCCGGTGAGCGCCGCGGGGCCGGCCGGCGCGTCGCGGCGGTCCAACGTCGATCTGCACCCTCCAGACGGGGTGCAGATCGACGTTCGAACCGCTGGGGGTGCAGATCGACGTTCGAGGCGCGCCCCCCGCCCCCACACCGCGCCGCGCCGGCGGCCCTCGATAGCCTCGCGGCCCATGACCGAGATCCGCGAGCTCGACGTCGTCCACATGGGCGTGCCCAAGTCCGTCTGCTGCTTCGCCGTCGGCGAGGACGCGCTCGTCGACCCGGGGCCGGAGATCGCGCACGCGACGATGCTCGAGGCCCGCGGCGCCGAGGTGCCGGCCCCGTCGCGGATCCTCCTCACGCACATCCACTTCGACCACGCCGGCGCGACCGGCCGGCTCGTCCAGAAGTGGCCCGACGTCGAGGTCTGGGTGCACGAGAAGGGCGCGCCGCACCTCATCGATCCCGAGCGGCTCGTCAGCAGCGCCCGTCGCATCTACGAGGACGACTTCGACCGGCTGTGGGGCGAGGTGATCCCGGTCCCCGAGAGCAACGTGCGCGTCCTCACCGGCGGTGAGCGCATCGACGGCTGGCGCGTCGAGTACACGCCCGGGCACGCCAAGCACCACGTCGCCTACCTCCACGAGGAGACGGGGACGGCCTTCACCGGCGACGTCACGGGCGTGCGGATCGGGAAGGGCCCGACGCTCCCGCCGACCCCGCCGCCGGACATCGACGTGGAGCTGTGGCTCCAGTCGCTGGACGTCGTCGACGGCTGGAGCCCCGATCGGCTCGCGATCACGCACTTCGGGCTCCACGAGGACGTCAAGGAGCACATCGCCGACCTCCGCGACACCCTGCCGCGACTCGCCGAGGCCGCGCGCGACACCGACGTCGCCGGGTTCGCGGAGCGGCTCCGTGAGCTCATCCGCGAGAAGGCCGGGGGCGACGAGGAGGTCATCGCCGCCTACGAGGAGGCGATCCGGCCGGAGACGAACCATGCGGGCCTCGCGCGCTACTGGTCGAAGCGTTAGCCTGCGGTGACGTGAGCCAGACGATCGAACTCCCGCGGACGAGCGGGCCCGACAGCGGTCTCGGAGGCGCCTGGCGCGTCATCGTCCGCAACGACGACCACAACACCTTCGACCACGTCGCGCGCACGCTCTCCCGGACGATCCCCGGCACGACCCTGGAGCAGGGGTACTCGATCGCCGACAAGATCCACAACACCGGACAGGCGATCGTCTGGTCGGGGCACCAGGAGCTCGCCGAGCACTACTGGGCGCAGCTCAACGACGCGGGCCTCACGATGGCCCCGCTCGAGCGCGGCTGAGCCGCGCGACGCGGCGTTCATCGGATGTTTCCCACCCGCCGGGCCGGCGGGCGTACCGTCCCCTTCGTCAGCACACCACGACGAGGAGGAGCGACATGCTCTGCGCTCTCACCGTGCGGAGGCTGCGGACAGGGACGTTCGAGGACTTCCGGACGGCGTTCATGAAGACGGTCCAGGACGGGATCCCCGACGGCTTCGTCCGCTTCCACATGGTTCGCAGCACCGAGGATCCCGACGAGGTCATCTGCTTCGGCCTCTTCGACGGGACGCTCGACGACCTGCGGTCCAACGACCGCTCGGCCTACGACCGACAGCAGGCGGCGATCGCGCCGTACGTCGAGTCCGTCGCGACCGACGGCTTCTTCGACGTCGTCGAGACGTGGACGCGGGCCCCGGAGGCGGCGGCGCCCTGAACGGCGAAGGGCGCCCCTCGGGGCGCCCTTCACGCAGCGTTCGCGGACGGGGCCCCGCGGGCCCGCTCGGGTCTCAGGCCTCCGCGGGCGAAGCCGCCGGCTCGGCGGTCGGCTGCTCGACCTCGGCTCCGGCCTTCGGGCCCTCGCCGGCGATCGTGATGTCCTGCCAGACGTAGAGGACCGGGACCTGCCACCAGCCGGACGTGAGCGTCCGGAAGCGCGTGAACTCGGGCGAGTTCCAGAACCGCTCCCAGTCGCCCTTCGACTCGAAGTGCATCACCTGGAGGATGCGGTACTTGTCGTCCCTCGACCGGTACACGGCGTACTGGGTCGCCCCGTAGCGCGTCGAGAGGGGGGTGAGCTCGGCGAGGGCCTCCTCGAGCTGGTCACCCCTGAAGCCCGTGGCGTACCACGGGACGTGCACGGCTCCTGCGGCCATCAGGCACCCACCTCCGCGATGATCGCGCCGGGGCCATCGGCGGTGCGGCCCTGGCCCGGCTCGTTTGCCCCGACGAGGATCGCGATCTTGCCGAGATGCTCGTTGTCGCGCATGAGCTGATGCGCGTTGC
The DNA here is from genome assembly GCF_059438195.1 of Paraconexibacter sp. Lineage (NCBI taxonomy): Bacteria > Bacillati > Actinomycetota > Thermoleophilia > Solirubrobacterales > Paraconexibacteraceae > Paraconexibacter > Paraconexibacter sp. The sequence goes on along the minus strand of NZ_JBLKKY010000040.1, from coordinate 22,784 downwards.
CGACGTCCTCGAAGGGCATCGTCTTCCAGAGCACGGGCCGGATCTTCGACTCGTCGATGAGCTGGTTGGCGAGGTTGCACTCCCACGCGTTCGCGAAGTGCGAGCCGAGGATCTCCTTCTGCCGCATCCAGAGGTAGCGGACGTCGAAGTCGAGCGTGTACCCGGACGTCGCGCCGCAGATGACGACCTTGCCGAAGGGCTTCACGGCGAGGACGGACGTCGGGAACGTGGCCTGGCCGACGTGCTCGAAGACGGTGTCGGGCGGCCCGCCGAGGATCTCCTCGACGGCCTGCGCGAAGCGCCGCGACTCCTTGAAGCGCGCCTTCTCCTCCTCGGGCGTCTCGCCGCCGCGGCGCATCATGCCCTTGAACTCGTTGCGGTCGATGTAGCCGGTCGCGCCGAGCTGCTTGACGAGCTCGCCCTTCTCGGCGGAGCTGACCACGCCGACGCACTCGGCGCCCGCAGCGCGGCAGAGCTGGACGGCGAAGACGCCGAGACCGCCCGCGGCGCCCCAGATGAGGACCTTGTGGCCCGCCTGGAGCTCCGCGCGCTTCATGAGCATGCGGTACGCGGTGAAGTACGTGAGGCCGTAGCTCGCGGCCTCCTCCCAGCTGAGGTGCTTCGGCTTGGGGAGGAGCTGCTGCGCCTGCACCTTCGTGAACTGCGCGAACGAGCCCCAGGTCGTCTCGTAGCCCCAGATCATCTGGGACGGGGCCGCCATCGGGTCGAGGCCGTGGACCTCGGGGTCCTCGTAGGAGGCCATGTTGCAGTGGATGACGACTTCGTCGCCGGGCTTCCAGCGCGTGACGCCGTCGCCCACCTTCCACACGACGCCCGACGCGTCGGAGCCGCCGATGTGGTGGCCGTACTCGGGGTGGTCGCCGTACCGGAAGACCGAGATCGGCTCTGCGAGCGCCGCCCACACGTTGTTGAAGTTGACGCCGGCCGCCATGACGCGGACGACGACCTCGAAGGCGCCCGGCTCGGGAACCTCGATCTCCTCGACCTGGAAGGCGTCGCGCGGCTCGCCGAAGCGGTCCTCGCGGATGACCCACGCGGCCATCGTCGCGGGAAGCTCCCCAGGTTCGGTGGAGACGGTGGAGATCTGACTGAGATCGACTGCCATGAGGGGCCGAAGACTACCCGGACGTCCGTCGGGAGGTCCCGCCGTCGCCCGCCTCGTGGCGCGCAGCCGCGGACGACCGGCTCAGCGGCCCCCGGGCCCGTCGACGACCCGGCGGTCGACCCGCCGCATCGCGGCGGCCGCCGGGTTCCACACGTAGTCGCGCTCCTCGATCTGCGAGGGGGCCCACGGCTCGTCGTCGGTGCCGTAGACGGGGGTGCGCACGACGAGCGTCCCGTCGCGGAGCGCGATCGTCCCGCGGTAGAGCCGCTGGCTGGAGAAGACGACCTGCAGGGACTCGGAGTCCTCGCGTGCGGTCCCGCCGTCCGTGGTCATGACGTAGAGCGCGACCGTCCCGGCCTGGCCCGGCAGCGTGACGAGCACGATCGCGTCCGCCTTCCCGTCGCCGGTGATGTCGACGAAGCCGGTCCGCGGATCGACGAAGCCCTTGCGGGTCTGGAGCAGGCCCTTGACCGTGGTCGTCGTGCGGTCGTGGGCGAGGAGGGCCTCCTTGAAGAAGGCCTGCGGATCCTCCTCGGTGCCCGACCCGGACTCCGTCTGCGCGACGGCGGCCGCCGGCAGGAGCAGTCCGGCGGCGAGGAAGGCGGCGATCCGGCGTCGCGGCATCCCGCGATGATGCCAGGGCACGCGGAGCCGCGCCGCAGGCGGGGTTGCGCCGCTCGGCGCGCCCGGCGCGACGGCTACGGCAGGAGCAGGTCGTCCTGCGCGCTCTCGCGCGACTCGCCGACCTCGAGCCGGGCGGGGTCGATCGCGCCCTCGGTCCGGAGCACGTAGTCGCCCTCAGCGACGTCGACCTTCACGGTCGCCGTGTCACCCGGGTTGATCGGGCCGGTCGACTGGGAGACCCCGTCGGCCCCCGCCCCGCGGCTCTCGAGCGTCGCGACCTGCGAGGAGCCCGTCTGGTTCGTGACGATGAGCGAGATCGGGCCGGCGCCGAACTCGGTCGGAGAGGCGGCGACGTCCGAGTCCGTGATCGCGGCGGTCACGACGATGGGGGCCGGGGGGCGCAGCTCGTTCGTGTAGTCGTCGTCGTCACCGCATCCGGCGGCGCCGATGGCGAGGCCGCCGGCGACGGCGGCGAGGCTCGCGAGCCTGAACGTCCTCTTCACGCGTCTTCCCTCTCCATCCCCAGGTCCCCGGAGGCCCCGTGGCCTCCGCGCGGACACCCTAACCGACGCCGCGGCGCCCGCGGGCGGACGGCGGCGGGGTCAGGAGGGCGGGGCGTCCCCGACGAGGGCGGCGCGCTCGGCGCTCACCTCGGTGAGCGTCGCCTGGAGGGCGTCCCACGCGGCGGGCTCCGCATGCGCGTAGGCGGCGGAGTCGAGGGGGACGGTCTCCTCGCGGTAGCGCTCCCACGCGTCCCGCTCGAGGTCGACGAGCTCGGAGAGCCGGCGTTGGGTGTCGTCTTGCGTGGCGAAGGTCATCCTGGCGCTGCCTTCCTGTCGTGTGCTCGACGGACGGGACGAGCGTAGTCGTGCGGGCGGACACGGCGGCGCAACCGCCCTTGCGCTCCGTCCGCGGGCATGCGTACACATGTTCGCATGCCGAGCTCGTCGCCGTCGCCGACCGCCCCCGCGGGGAACCTCCTCGACCGCCCGCTCCGGGATCTCGAGTTCCTCGCGGTCGACACGGAGACGAACGGCCGGTCGGGAGAGACGTGCGAGCTGACCGAGGTCGGCGCGGTGCTCGTCGGCGGGGGCGAGCTCCACGACCGGTGGGAGACGCTCTGCGCGGTGCGCACCCCCCTCACCCGCGGCGTCCAGCGGCTCACCGGCATCACCCAGGACATGGTCGACGCCGCGCCGGCTGCGGAGACGACCCTGCCGGAGCTCGCCGAGCTGCTCGAGGGCCGGGTCCTCGTCGCCCACAGCGCCGCGTTCGACCGCCGGGTGCTCTCGCAGGCCTTCGGGCGCGCCGGCCTGCCGTGGCCCGATCCGCCGGCGCTGTGCACGGTCGCGCTCGCGCGGCGCCTTCACCCGCTCGCCCGCCAGCGCAAGCTCGCTCCGCTCGCCGAGTCGCTCGGGATCCCGGTCGAGACGGCGCATCGCGCGCTCGCCGACGCCGAGACGTGCGCGCGGGTCTTCTGCGCCCTCCTGCCGCGGCTCGCCGCGAGCGCGCCGACGCTCGGCGACGCCCTCGCCCTCATCGGCCCTGCCCGGCCCCGCCGCCGTCGCGCGGGGCGGACCGACGGCGGCGGCTCGCTCGCCGGCGCGCGGCGCCGGCGGCCCGACCTGTCGCACGTGCCGGACGCGCCCGGCGTCTACACGTTCCGCAACGACGCCGGCCAGCCGCTCTACGTCGGGAAGTCCGTCGCCCTCCGCACGCGGGTGCGGGCGCACTTCGCCCCGTCCTCGCCGGACACGTCGTGGTCCTCGCAGGTCGAGGTCGTCGACGTCGCCGAGACGCGGTCGGAGCTCTCGGCGCTGCTGCTCGAGCAGCGGCTCATCGCGGAGCTGCGACCGCCCGGGAACGCGCGGGCGAAGCACCGCGACCGCTGGGTGTACCTCCGGTGCCGCCTCGACATCCCGTTCCCGGTGCTCGAGATCGCGCCGGAGCCGGCCGCCGGCCACGCCGTCAACGTGGGGCCGCTCACGTCGAGGGCCGCGGCCGTCGAGCTGCTCGAGCAGCTCAACTCCCTCTTCGGCCTGCGGCACTGCGGCCGCGGCCTCAAGCGGCGCACGCATCCGTCCGCCTACGGCCAGATGGGGCGGTGCGTCTCCCCGTGCCTCGGCGATCTCGATCCGAACGCCTACCGCGCGCGGCTCGACGAGGCGCTCGGGCTCTTCCGCGAGCCAGGCGGGGCGCGGAGGACGCGCAGCGGCGCCGGGAGCGGTCACCCGCTCCTGCTGCACCTCGAGGCCGAGATGGCCGCGGCCTCGGCCTCGCGGCGCTACGAGCGGGCGGCGTGGCTCCGCCGCCGGCACGGGCGCCTGCGAGAGCTCCTCGCCCAGCTCGGCGACGCGGTCGCGCCGGCGCACGCCCGTGCGCGACTCGTCCTGGCGGGGGGGCCCGAGGCGGGCGGGCCCCCGTGGGACGCCTTCTGGCTCGTCGGCGGGCGCCCGGTCGACCACGGCCCGCTCGACGACGTCGACGAGGGCGTCGCCAGGACGCGACGGGTCGTCGACCGCCACGTCGGTGAGGCCGGGACCCGTCACCCGCACGTCGTCCACCTGCGGCCGGAGGAGGTCGCCGCCCAGCGCGTCGCCGGGACGTGGCTCGACGGGCGCGTGCTCCCCGAGCTCGCGCTCGACCCGGCGCCCGCGGATGCGCGGATCGCCGGATTCCTCCGCCGCGCCGGCGTGGGCACAGGGGTCCAACGTCCTGCCAACGCGGCGTGATCACGATCCGCCGATGTCAGCGCACCGACTCCTCCTGCTCGCGACCGCGTCAGTCGCGACGCTCGCCCTTCCCGCCGCCGCGTCGGCGGGGACGCTCACGTACTCCGGCGGCGTCCTCGCCTACACCGCCGCCCCCGGCGAGGTGAACTATCCGAGCCTCTACGCCGACGACGACCCGGGGAAGGTGCAGTTCGGGGACGACGTCCCGGTCGTGCTCGGCGCCGGCGCGGCCGGCGCCTGCGCCCCCCACGACTGGGACACGACGATCGTCTGCCCCCGGCCCGCGAAGTTCGTCGCGTCGCTCGGCGACCTCGACGACTCCTTCAGCGTCGTCGACCTCGACGACGTCCTCGCCGTCCCGGTCGAGATCGACGGGGGGGCCGGCGCCGACAACGTCGGCGGCGGCATCGCGAACGACCTCCTCGTCGGCGGAGCCGGAGACGACACGCTCTCCGGCTGGCAGGGGCACGACACCCTCGCGGGCGGCGACGGCAACGACGCCCTCAACGGCTACCAGGGCGACGACGTCCTCGACGGCGGTGCGGGCGACGACGGTCTCGAGGACCTCCTCATCGGCCAGGACATCCAGGCGGGGGCGGACAGGTACATCGGGGGGCCGGGGGCCGACGACCTCACGTACTTCATGCGCTTCGAGCCGGTCGCCGTCTCCCTCGACGGCGTCGCGAACGACGGGGCGGCCGGCGAGGGCGACGACGTCGGCGGCGACGTCGAGACGATCGGCGGCGGATGGGGCGACGACGTCCTCGTCGGCAACGACCTCCCGAACTACCTCTACGGATCGAACGGCAGCGACCACGTCGTCGGCGGCGGCGGCGACGATCGCCTCGACGGCAACTCGGGCATGGACCGCCTCGAGGGGGGCACGGGCGCCGACCGTCTCGAGGGCGGGTGCCACGACGACATCATCGACGCCGGCCCCGGACCCGACGAGCTCCTCGCCGACCACGGCTGCAGCGAGCTGTTCGATCGCGGCGCGAACGACCTGCTCCTCGCGCGTGACGGCGAGGCCGACCTCGTGTTCTGCTCCGCCGCCGGCGGCATCGGCGATCGCGCCGTCGTCGACGCGATCGACAACGCGTCGACGAGCGGCCCGGGTGCGTGCCGCGTGCTCGAGGTCGCGTCCACGGCCGGGGCCGGCTCGACGCCCCCGCCGAGCGGCGCGGGCACGGGCACGGGCACCGGGACGAGCACGGGCACGACCACCGGGCCCGCTTCCGGCACGGGTGCGCTCGCGGGGAAGACCCGCGTGACCCTCGGGCCCGTCCGGCTCCTCGTCGGCACCGGGAAGGCCGGGCAGGCTCTCGCTCAGCGCGTGGATCTCGCGGCGAAGAAGCCGCGGCTCGTGCTCGGGAGCCTCGTCGCGAGTCGCGCGGCGCAGGTGAGCGCGGTCGCGACGATGGCCCGCAAGGGCCGCAAGCGGCTCACCCTGGGTCGCGCGACGCTCGCGACGAAGCCCGGTCAGCCGCGAGCGCTCTCGCTGTCGCTCTCGAAGTCGGCCCGCAGCGCGCTGCGCTCGCGTCGCTCGGTGACGACCAGGGTGACCCTGACCGTGCGCGAGGCGGGGAAGAAGACCGTGAAGAAGACCTACTCGACGAAGGTGTCCGTCAAGAGGAAGAAGTAGCGGGAGCCTCGGCGACGACGGCCGCGGCGCCGTCGTCGCCGACCTCCACCGCGTCGCCCGGCGTCGCCTCGCGGCGGAGGATCGCGAGGGCCGTCCACCCCGCGTCGGGGTCGTGGACGACGGTGCCGAGCCGGCCGACCTCGCGGCCCGGCTCGCCGTCGTCGCCGGCAGGCAGGCGCACGGGCGCGCCGCTCTCCGCGGAGCCGGGGAGGCGGAGGACGCGGAGGTGCCGGTTCGGCTTCCCTCGCCAGTGGAGGCGGGCGACCGTCTCCTGACCGACGTAGCAGCCCTTGGTGAAGCTCACGAGGCGCCCGTTGAGACCGGCCTCCTGAGGGATGACGGTGTCGTCGAGGTCATCGCCGTAGCGGGGCCGGCCGAGGCGCACGCGCGCGACATCGGCCGCCGTCTCGTCCACGAGGACCGCGCCCGCCGCGGCGAGGGCGTCGCGCACCGCCGAGACCGTCTCGGCCTCGCAGAGGACGTCGAGGCCGAGAGGGGTGCGGACGAGGTGGACGTCGTGCGGGCCGACCCCCGTGGCGACGTGGGCGTGCTCGTCGGCGCCGGGAAGCGTCGCGCCGGTCGCGAGCGCGACCGCGTCGGCCTCGGGGCCGACGAGGGCGAGGAGACCGCGCTCGACGGTCCGCTTGTGGAGGGTCACGTCCCAGCCGATGCTGAAGCGGCGGATGACGTCGAAGAGCGCCTGCAGCGACACGCGCTCGGTGTCGAGGAGCAGCTCGTCGGCCGTCGCCAGGACACGGACCTCGCCGAGCATCTTCCCCTTGTTCGTCAGGAGGGCGGCCGAGCAGCCCGCGCCGGGCTCGAGCGCGGTGATGTCGTTCGAGACCTGCCCGTTGAGGAACTCGGCGCGATCGGCGCCGGTGAGCGCGAGCTTGCCGCGCTCGGAGCGGTCGACGAGGCCGCAGCGGCGGAGGACCGCGTCGATCGCCTCGGGGCCCGGTGACGTGACGGTGCTCACGCCTCCCGAGGATGCCACACGCGCCCCGGGCGATACGATCGCGTCATGGCGCTCGCCGACACCTTCCAGCGCGTGGTCGACTCGCTCCCCGACGACTGGACCGACCTCGAGCTCGATCTCCGCATCCACGACGAGGACCGCTACATCGACGCCGCGGTCTACCTCGTCACGTGCAACGCCCAGCCGTACTCGAAGCACGACTGGCACTGGCGCATCCTCGTCGCCCATCGCTTCGGCCACGCCGCCGCGCCGAGCGCGGTCCACATGGCCCTCGGGCTGCTCGACGACGCGGGGATCGCCGGCGAGATCGCCGTCCGCCAGGTCCGCAGCGGCCGCGTCGAGGTGACGAACATGTGGGGCCGGCCGCAGTCGGTCCGCGACGAGTTCCGCCGCATCCGCGCCCAGTAGGGCCGGCCTCGAAAAAAGATCCGGCGGTCGCGTAAGCGCGCTGCTCCGTCGTGGTTGCACGGGTGACCACGATCGAAGGAGGAGCAGCATGTTCCGCACACCGACCACCGACCGGGCCCGTGCCGTGCGCAACGCCGCGGCCGGCGCCCTCATCGCCGGCGTCCTCGTCGGCTCGCCCTTCGCCGTCGCGGCGACCGGCGACAGCCTCCGCGAGGGGGTCCGCAACGGGACGACGACGAGCGAGACGGAGATCATCGGCGACCTCGCCGCGCAGACGGGCAAGGGCGGGTTCGTCACCCGGCAGTCGAACGTCCGCACGGGCGCGGGCGCCGGCGGCGCCGCGATCTACGGATGCCGCGCCCCGGCAGGCGGGACCACCGGAGGCTCCGCGCCGTGCCTGCGCGCGTCGAACCTCGGCGGCGGCAACGCGTTCGAGTTCGCGACGAGCGGCGGCCCGTTCGCGGGCGTCATCAGCGTGGGCGACCCGTCGACGCCGAACCCGGGCGCCGCGCCGTTCGTGACGAACGCGACCGGCGTCGCCACAGGGCTCAACGCCGACAAGATCGACGGGAAGGACGCCTCGGAGCTCGTCGGCGCGCCCGGTCCGGCCGGGCCGCAGGGGCCGGCGGGTCCGACGGAGCTGCGCTTCGAGCAGATCGGCGCCTTCAGCCTCCCGACGTGCGCGGGGACGAACCACGAGGTCTGCCCCCCGGTGCGCACGCGTTCGCTGGGCGAGGGGAACTGGTTCGTCCAGGCGAAGCTCGTCGTCGACAACAACACTGCGGCCCCCACGAACGTGAGCAACGAGTGTGGTCTCACGAGCGGCGGGACGTCGCTGGACGAGTCGCGGCACGCGCTCGACACGAACACCCAGCCCGGTCAGTCGGAGTCGCTCGCGCTCGCCGGTGTCGTCACCGGCGCGGTCGCCGGCTCCACGGTCGAGCTGCGTTGCACCGAGCAGGGCGGCGAGAGCCTCGTCGCCGAGGACGTGAAGCTCACCGCGATGAAGGTCGAGACGGTCGTCGGTCCGTGATCGGTCCGATCCGTCCCCGCTGACGGCTCCTGAACCCGCGCGGCCGGGCGTCCCTCGTCGGGGTCGCCCGGCCCGTTCGCGGTCGGGCCGCTGCCTGCCGGTCTCGGAGGCTGAGAGAAAACTCCCGCAACGTCCTGCGGAGGTGCATGCTCGTCCTCGTATCGATACGCACGACCAAAGGAGGCAGCATGTTCCGCACAGGCTCGACCGAGCGCTCCCGAGGGGTGCGCCACGCCGCGGCGGGCGCGCTCGTCGCAGCAGCGATCGTGGGAGCCCCCTTCGCCGTCGCGGCGACGGGGGACCCGCTGCGTGAGGGCGTCCGCAACGGGACGACGACGAGCGAGACCGAGATCATCGGGGACCTCGAGGCGCAGACGGGGAAGGGCGGCTACGTCACCCGCCAGTCGAACGTCCGAACGGGCTCGGACGCGGGCGGCGCCGCGATCTACGGGTGCCGCGCGCCGGCGGGCGGGACGACGGCCGGCTCTGCACCCTGTCTGCGGGCGTCGAACCTCGCGGGTGGCAACGCCTTCGAGTTCGCGACGAGCAGCGGGCCGTTCGCGGGGGTCATCAGCATCGGGAACCCGGCCACGCCGAACCCGGGCGCGCCGTTCGTGACGAACGCGATCGGTGTCGCGGTGGGCCTCAACGCCGACAAGGTCGACGGCAAGGACGCGGCGGAGCTCGTGGGCGCGACCGGGCCCGCAGGACCCGCTGGGCCGCAGGGTCCCGCCGGACCGACGGAGGTCCGCACCGAGCAGATCGACGCGCTGGCGCTGGAGCCCTGCGTGGGGACGAACCACGTCATCTGCCCGGCCGTCCGCACGCGGACGCTCGCTGCCGGCAGCTGGGTCGTCCAGGCGAAGCTCGTGGTCGACAACGACCAGGGCGCGGCGGCGAACACGGCAAACGAGTGCGGCCTCTCCACCGGAGCGACGGGCCACGACGAGTCGCGCCATGGCCTGGCTGCCAACGGCGACCCGGGCCAGACGGAGACGATCCCGCTCAGCGCGGTCCTCACCGGTGTTCCCAACGGGACGGTCGTGAAGCTCGCGTGCACGGAGCAGGCGGGCGAGGGGCTGAGCGTCGAGGACGTGAAGCTCACCGCGATGAGGGTCGAGACGGTCGTCGGCCCGTGAGCGGTCGCGACCACCTCCACTGACCCTCCTCGAGCCCATCGGCGGAAGGTCACCAGCGGCCGGGCGCCCGCGGGCGCCCGGCCGCGTCGCGTCCAGCGAGGTCTTCACCGGGCATCGTGGGCGCTCTACGGTTCGCCCAGCCCTGTCGCGAGTCCAGCCCGGCCTCGCGCGTCGCGAACCGACCGAGAGGAAGCACGAACATGTTCCGCAGAGGGACGTCCGACCGCGGCCGCGGGGTGCGCCACGCGGCCGCCGGGGCACTGCTGGCCGGCGCCATCGTCGGCGCGCCGTTCGCGGCGGCGGCGACGGGCGATGCGCTTCGCCAAGGCGTGCGCAACGGGACGATCCCCGGCGAGACGGAGATCATCGGCGACGTCGACGCCCAGCCCGTGAAGGGCGGCTACGTGACGCGCCAGTCGAACATCAGCGAGGGCGCCGACGCGGGCGGAGGCGCGATCTACGGCTGCCGCGCGCCGGCGGGCGGGACGGCGGAGGGGTCGGCTCCGTGCTTGCGCGCCACGAACCTGGCGGGTGGGCACGCGTTCGAGTTCGCGACGACCAGCGGTCCCTTCGCGGGCGTCATCAGCATCGGCGACCCCGCGACGCCGAACCCCGGCGCGCCGTTCGTGACGAACGCGACCGGCGTCGCCCCGGGGCTCAACGCGGACAAGGTGGACGGCAAGGACGCCGCCGACCTCGTCGGTGCCACGGGACCGGCCGGACCGCAGGGTCCGACCGGCCCCGCCGGCGCGACGGGGCCCGCAGGCCCGCAAGGTGCGGCGGGCCCCGCGGGACCCGCCGGTGCGACCGGGCCCGAGGGCCCGCAGGGTCCGGTCGGCCCGAGCGAGCTCCGGGTCGCGCAGGTCGGCGCCGTCGCCGTCGCGACGTGCGCGGGCACGAGCCACGAGACGTGTCCCGCGATCGCCACGAGGACGCTGAGCGCCGGGAACTGGCTCGTGCAGGCGAAGCTCGTCGTCGACAACAACACCGCGACGGCCACCGATCCCGAGAACGAGTGCGGCCTCTCCGAGGGCGGCGCCGGCCTCGACGAGGCGCGTCACGCGCTCGCCGCGAACGCGGATCCCGGCCAGACGGAGGTCCTCTCGCTGTCGGCCGTCGTCGCGGGCGCAGCCGACGGGACGCAGGTGACGCTCGCCTGCACGGAGCAGGCGGGGGAGGGCCTCACCGTGGAGGACGTCAAGCTGACGGCGATCAGGGTCGAGGCGGTCGTCGGCCCCTGACGGCCGCGCCCGCCGGCCGAACAGGATTCCTCCGTTGCTCCTGCCACGAAGGAATCCGGTTCGGCGGTCGCGGGCGGGCGGTCCGCCCGCCCGCTCAGGGGTCGACGAAGTCGACGGCGACGTTCGGGGGCTCCTCGGTGATGCCGACTTCCGCCTCCCACTCCGCCCACTCGCGCAGGCGATCGCGGCCGAACACGCCGATCGGCTCGTTCCCGGCGGAGATCGCGGGGACGAGGACGTCGAGCTGCTCCTCGAGGTCGACGCGGTCGACGCCGTCCTCGGCCTCGACGATCGCCGCGACGGCCGACTCGGGGTCGATGAGCGTCTCCTCGTAGCCGCGCCGCAGTCCGCGGACGGCCGCGCGGACGACGTCCCGCCGCTCCTGCCACGTCCGTCGGCTGACGCAGAGCACGAGCTCGGGGTACGGCGGCGCGCCGTACTCGTCGAGCTTGAAGATCGACGCCTCCGGCTGCCTGCGCTGGAGCGCCAGGCCCTCGACGTTCCAGAACGCGGTCGCGGCTTCCACCCGACCCCCCGCCACCGCCTGGACGGCCGTGAAGCCGATCGTCGTCGTCTCGATCCGCCCGGGGTCGCCCCCGTCGCCCTCGACGATCGAGCGCAGCACGGCGACGTCGGAGGGGAGACCGGTGACCCCGACGGTCCCGCCCTCGAGGTCCCGTGGGCGCTCGACCCCGGGCGCGGCGACGACGCTCGCCAGCGGACGGCGCACGAGGGGCATGACCGCGACGAGCTCCGCCCCGCGCGCGTTCGCGATCGCGACGTCGTGGATGTCGAGGACGGCGAAGTCGACCCGGTTGGCGCTCAGGAGCTTCACCGCGTCGGTGGAGTCCGAGGGTGGCGTGATCTCGAGGCGGACGCCCTCCGCCTCGTCGAACGCCCGCGAGCGTGCGAGGTAGATGCCGCTGTGCACCGCGTTCGGCGTGAAGTCGAGGAGGAGATCCGCCTCGGTGTCGGGGCGGCCGGAATCGCCTCCTCCGCAGCCGGCGAGGGCCCAGACGAGGAGGAGGAAGAGGACGGGGGCGAGGCGATGCACGCGCGGGAGAGTACGCTGCGCCTCGATGCGTCGTCGGATCTCGTTCTCGCGGAATGTGACGCTCTCGCTGTCGCGGACGTGCCAGTGCTTCTGCAAGTACTGCGCGTTCAAGACGCACAAAGCGCACCTGTATTCGCCCGAGGAGGTGATCGAGCAGCTCGACCGCGCCGCCCGGCGCAACGTCAAGGAGCTGCTCGTCCTCACGGGCGAGCGACCGGAGGTGAACCCGGAGGTCGCCGAGCGGCTGCGCTCCTGGGGCCACGAGGACTTCACGTCGTACGTCGTGTGGGTGTGCGAGCGGGCGCTCGAGCGCGGCCTGCTGCCGCACACGAACCTCGGCGTGCTCTCGAAGGAGGATCTCGCGCGGCTGCGCGAGGTGACCGCCTCGCAGGGGCTGATGCTCGAGTCGGTCCGCGACGACCTCGTCGCCCATCAGGGCTCGCCGACGAAGGACCCGGCGCGCCGGCTCGAGACGATCCGCGCGGCCGGCGAGCTGCGCATCCCCTTCACGAGCGGCATCCTCGTCGGCATCGGCGAGGATCCCGCGGACCGCTACGCCGCCCTGGATGCCCTCGCCGAGGTGCACCGTGAGCACGGGCACCTCCAGGAGGTCATCCTCCAGAACTTCGTCCCGCACGACGCCTACTACGGCCGCGAGGTCGCCGAGATCGCGGATGCCGCCGCGCGCAAGGCGTGGGCCACGGGGCTGTGGGACGGCGACGCCGAGCGGCCCGCGAAGGACCTCCCGCGCTGGGCGACCGGCGTGACGATCGAGGACATGGAGCAGCTCATCGCCCACGCGGCGAAGGTGCTGCCGGGGGTCGGCATCCAGATCCCGCCGAACCTCGCGAACTGGTGGCCCCGGCTCGTCGCGGCGGGCGCGACCGACCTCGGCGGCCTCTCGGCCAACGGCGACCACATCAGCCCCGAGCTGCCGTTCCCGTCCCCGAAGCAGGTCCGCGCGGAGCTCGCCGAGCGCGGCTTCGCGCTCACCGAGCGCCTCTGCGTCTACGGGTCGTTCATCGACGAGCAGTGGGTCGCCCCCGCGGTCCTCGACACGATCCGCCAGCGCTTCTGGTCGTTCATCCCGCGGCGCGGCTCCGGGCGCACGGAGCCGCCGCGACCGATCCGGCGCGACCTCGTGCCCGCGGCGATCGCGAAGGGGCGCGACGGCGTCCTCCTCGACCCGGACGAGCTCACGGCCCTCTTCGCCGAGACGCGTCCCGAGGCGATCGAGGACCTCCGCCAGGCGGCGGACGAGCTGCGGGCGGAGGTCGCGGGGGAGACCGTCACGTACGTCGTCAACCGCAACGTCAACGTCTCGAACATCTGCACGGTCGGGTGCGCGTTCTGCGGCTTCGGCCAGTCCCGCCGCTCGCCGGACGCCTACACCCACACCCGCGAGGAGGTGGCCGAGCGCATCACCGACGCGCTCGCGTTCGGCGCGACCGAGCTGTGCATCCAGTCCGGCATCCATCCCGACTGGGAGCTCGAGGAGTACCTCGGCTGGCTGCGCTTCTGCAAGGCCGAGGCCGCGTCGGCCGGCGCCGACCTCCATCTCCACGCGTACTCGCCGATGGAGATCGACCACATGGCGCGCACGAGCGGACGCGGGCTCGACGACGTCTTCGCCCGCCTCCGCGAGGCCGGGCTCGGCTCGACCCCGGGGACCGCGGCGGAGGTCCTCGACGACGGCGTCCGCCAGCGCATCAGCCCGAACAAGCTGCCCGCGAGCCGCTGGGTCGAGGTCATCGAGGCGAGCCACCGCGCGGGCCTGCGATCGACCTCGACGGTGATGTTCGGCCACATCGAGGAGCCGTGGGAGCTCGCGGAGCACATGCGCGTCATCCGCGGCGTGCAGGAGCGCACCGGCGGCATCACCGAGTTCGTCCCGCTCTCGTTCATCCCGCATCTCACGATGCTCGGCCGCACGCACGGCGTCGAGGAGATCAGCCGTGAGGAGAACCTCAAGCACACAGCGGTCTTCCGCCTCGCGCTCGGCCGATCGATTCGCAATCTCCAGGCATCCTGGGTGAAGATGGGCCTCGACGCCGCGACGGAATCCCTACGGTGGGGGGTGAACGACCTGGGAGGAACTCTCATGGAGGAATCGATCAGCCGCATGGCCGGGAGCTCGCACGGCGTCCGCCTCACGCCCGCCCAGCTCGCCGGCGCCGCGCACGCGGCGGGGCGACCCGCCGCCGAGCGCACCACCCTCTACGGGATCCGCCGCGAGGTGCCGGTCGGCGTGGATCCGGCGGACGCCCCCGTCCTCGAGGTGATCGGAGCGTCGGCATGAGCAGTCCCGGCGGCGAGGCGATCACGGCCGAGGGTCTCGAGGCCCTCAAGGCCGAGCTCCACGAGCTCGAGACGAACGCGCGCCACGAGATCGCGCAGCGCATCCAGGCGGCCCGCGAGCTCGGCGACCTCAAGGAGAACGCCGAGTACCACATCGCGAAGGAGGACCAGGGGCACCTCGAGACGAAGATCCGGCGCCTCCAGGACCGCCTCCGCAACGCGCAGGTCGTGGAGGCGAAGACCGACGGGAGCGCCGTCGGGTTCGGCTCGACGGTGAAGGTCCGCGACGAGCAGAGCGGCCGCGAGAGCACCTACACGATCGTCGGCCCGACCGAGGCCGATCCGACGAAGGGCCTCATCTCGGCGGAGTCACCCGTCGCCGTCGCGCTCGTCGGCGCGAAGCCGGACGAGACCGTCGAGGTCGAGACGCCCCGTGGCGCCCGGCCGATGACGATCATCGAGATCGGCTGAACGACCCCACCGCGCTGACGAAACCCACTCCCAGCGTGAGTTTCGTCAGGAGGGTCAGGTGAACATGTCCTCGTCGAGGGGGCGGACGAGCGCCGCGGCGCCAGGGCCGTCCTGCGCGGTGACCGCGCGGCCGAGGCCGCGGACGACGACGACGGGCTGACCGCCGGTCTTGCCGCGGGCGAGGTCGGCCGCGGCCGCGATCTCGTCGGCGAGCGCGATCCACGTCGCCTGCATCTCGCGCCCGTCGGCGTCGACCGCGCCGCGATGGTCGTCGAGCGGCGTCACGCCGGCGAGCCCGATCGCGACGTCGCACTGGCCGTGGCGCCACGCGCGCCCGAACGAGTCCGTGACGACGACGCCGACACGCGCCCCGGTGGCCTCGGCGAGCTGGGCGCGCAGGGCGCGGGCCGAGCCGTCGGGGTCGACGGGGAGGAGGACGAGGCGGTCGGCGGCGCCGGCGTTCGAGGCGTCGACCCCGGCGTTCGCGCACACGAAGCCGTGCCGCGTGCGGCAGATGAGGACGCCGCGCTGCGCGCGGAGGATCTCGGCGCTCTCCGAGAGGACGACCTCGACCGCGCGGGGGTCCTTGTCGTGCGCCGCGGCGATCTCTCGCGCGCGCTCCGACGGCTCGATCGTCGCGAGGTCGACCGTGCGGCCCTCGCACTTCGAGATCGCCTTGTGCGCGACGACGACGATGTCCCCGTCCCGGAGATCCGTCCGCTCGCAGACGAGCGCAGCGAGGTCGTCTCCCTCCCTCAGCGGCGGCAGGCCGGCGACCGCGCGCGCCGAGACCTCGCTCATCGCCGCGAGAGGCGGCTGAGCATCCCGCGCGTGTGCGCGGCGCCGCCGATGACGCCGCTGAGAGCGTCGCGCAGGGCCTCGAGGTCGTCGTAGGTGTCGACGTCGAGGGCGAGGGACGGCACCTCGCGCACCTCGGCGCGTGCGCCGATCTCCTGCGCGAGACCGAGATGGCGCTCGCAGGAGCCGGGCCCGAACGACGGGGCCATGACGTCGGGCGGGCTCAGGAGGAGCGCGTTCGTGCCGGTCCCGTGGCGGTCCGGGACCACGAGGACCTCCGGCGCGTCGCCCGCTCCGCGGACGAGCGCGTCGACCTCCTTGGGGTCCAGCGCCGGGCAGTCGCCGGGGACGAGGAGGACGCGTGAGGCCGCTCGCTCGCGCGCCGAGCGCACGCCGATGAGCGCGGCGTCCGAGTGCGAGATCTCCTCCGTGTCGAGGATCGGCTCGGCGTCGTAGCCGGTCGCGATCGCCTCGGCGCCGGGCTCGGCGGTGACGACGAGGACGCGGTCGATGCACGTCGCCCGTCGCAGCGCGATGAGGACGTCCGTCACCATCGCCTCGCAGAGGGCGCGTCGCGTCGACTCGCCGACGTGGTCGGCGAGACGCTGCTTCGCGTTCGCGAAGCTCTTCACGGGGACCACTGCGATCGTCGTCATGCGAGCCCTTTCGCGAACCCGAGCGTCTCGCGCGCGAGGCGCTCGCGCGCTCCGGCGTCGCCCATCATGGTGTCCGTCCGCAGGACGGGGAGGTCGAGCGGGATGTCCTCGTCGGTGACGATGCCGTCGATGAGACCGTCATAGCACTCGGCGACGCCCGCTGCGTCCCGCGAGAGGCCCGCCCACGCGAGGAAGCGCTCCGTCGGGCCCTTCACGGCGGCCCCCCCGACGAGGGGGCTCACGGCGACGACCGGGGCCGCCGACGAGGCGACGAGGTCGCGCATCCCGGGGACCGCGAGGATCGGGAGGATCGAGATCGCGGGGTTCGAGGGACCGATGATGACGGCCCCCGCGTCGCGGACCGCCTCGGCGACCTCGCGCGTCAGCGCGGCGGCGTCGGCGCCCTCGTAGGCGACGCCCTCGACCGGCGGCAGGTCGTCGCTCGGCCGGGATCCGCCCTCGCGGATCATGTAGTCCTGGAACGCGTGCCACACGCCGCTCGAGCGCACGCGCGTGCGGACCGGCTCGTCGCACATCGGCAGCACCCGCGCCGTCACGCCGAGGGCGCGAGCGAGCCCCTCCGTCACCTCGGTGAGCCGAGCGCCCTCGGCGAGGCGCCGGGCGCGGTGCAGGCAGACCGCGAGGTCACGGTCCCCGAGCGAGAACCACACGTCGTCCCCGAGCTCACGCAGCTCGTCCATGACCGCGAACGTGTCGCCGTCGATCCCCCAGCCGCGCGCGTCGATGCGGTCCGCGAGCCAGAAGGTGCAGAGGTCGGGGTCCGGCGAGACGTGACCGCCGTGGATCTCGATGTCGTCGCCCGTGTTCGCGACCACGACGAGGGCGTCACCTGCGACCTCGAGCATGCCGCGCGCGAGCTTCGCGCCGCCGGTCCCGCCGGCGAGGACGACGACAGGGGCGCTCACGCGCTCGGCAGCCCCGTGATCTTGATCCCCGCGTGGGTCTTGTGGCGGACGTTGATCCCGATGAGCAGGGGGGTGAGCGACTCGACGATGCGGCTCATCTCGAGCTTGCCGGCGTCGACGCCGCGCAGGCCGTCGATCTTGGCGATGAGCTCGATGACGCGCGCCTTGTCGGCCTTGCGGTCGCCGCAGACGAGGACGTCCTCGTCGAGCTGGTGGTCGAGGTCGCCGAGGTGCGCCGCGCTCACGGTGTGCAGAGCGCTCACGACCGTGACGCCCTCGGGCACCATCTCCTGGGCCTGCTGGGCGGCCGAGCCCTGCCACACGCCGAGGATCCGGGTCGCCTTGCCGCTCACGGCGGCGGCGAGCGGGACCGTCGCGTCGACGAGCAGCTGGCCCGGCTGCAGCGTCTCCTTGAGGTTCGTCAGCGTCTCGGACTGGTTGCGGAAGGGGACCGAGAGGACGACGATCTCGCTCTTGGCGGCGGCGGAGGCGTTGTCGAGCCCCTCGACGTCGGCTCCGGAGGCCGCCGACGCCTTCTCGGCGGCCTCGGCAGCCCGCGCGGCGTCGCGCGAGCCGATGACGATGGGGACGCCCGCGCGGGCGAGGCGGATCGCGAGCCCGTAGCCAAGGGCTCCGGAGCCGCCGATGATGGAGATCGATTCGCTCATGAGCGGCGCAGTATAGGTTTCGACGGCCATGACACCGGATCTCCCGCAACGCGTCCGGGTCCGCGAGGTCGGGCCCCGGGACGGCTTCCAGAACGAGCCCGAGATCATCTCGACGGAGGACAAGATCGCCCTCGTCGACCGTCTCATGAGGACGGGGGTCCCGCGGATCGAGGTGACGTCCTTCGTGCGCCGCGACGTCATCCCGCAGCTCGCGGACGGGCCCGAGGTCCTCGCCGGGATCGACAAGCCGGACGGCATCGAGATCGGCGTCCTCGTCCCGAACGAGCGCGGTCTCGAGGGCGCGCTCGACTTCCGCGGGCTCGTCGACGACGTGAGCGTCTTCCTCTCCGCCTCGGAGACCCACAACCGCAAGAACGTCAACCGCTCGATCGCCGAGTCGCTCGAGGCGCTCACGCAGCGCGTCCTGCCCCGCGCGGCGTCCGAGGGGTTCAAGTGCGTCGCGGTCGTCGCGACCGCGTTCGGGTGTCCGTACGAGGGGGAGGTGCCGCAGGAGCGCGTCCTCTCGATCGCCCGCGACCTCGCGGAGGCGGGCGCGACCGAGATCGGCTTCGGTGACACGACGGGCATGGCGAACCCCGTGCAGGTGCGGCGCTTCTTCGAGGCGGCGCGCGAGGCGCTCGGCGACGACGTCGAGCTGACCGCGCACTTCCACAACACCCGCGGCCAGGGGCTCGCGAACGTGCTCGCCGCCCTCGAGGCGGGGTGCGAGAACTTCGAGTCGAGCTTCGGCGAGCTCGGCGGCTGCCCCGTGCCCGCGGGCGCGACGGGCAACATCGCGACGGAGGACCTCGTCTCGATGCTCCACGAGATGGGCGTCGAGACCGGCATCGACCTCGAGGCGCTCCTCGAGGCCTCGCGTGCCGTCCGCGAGGTCCTCGGCCGGCCGCTCGGCTCGCACACGCTCGTCGCCGGCCCCATCGACTGGCACCGCTGAGGACGACCCGGGCGCGCATCGTGCTCGGCTTCCTCGACGTCCGGCCGTTCCGGGGCGATCAGGTCGCCTCGGGGGTCGTCGCGCTCACCGTCCTCGTCGCCCTCGTCCTCGTGCGGTCCGGCGAGGACCTCGGCGAGGGCGGAAGCTTCGCCCTGTCGCTCGCCGCGTGCGCGTTCGTCACGACGCTCGGGGCGCGCACCGTCCGCGAGCCCCACGGCCCCCGCGGCTATCACGTCGCGCTCTTCGTCTGCGCGTGGGTGCTCTCGCTGCTCTCGCTCCTCACCCTCGCGGACCTCGGCGACGCCGACCTCGGGAAGGCGCGGACGGTCCTGTGGATCTCGCTCGCGCTCTGCGCCGACGCGACGTGGTGGGCGCGCGGGCGGGACTCCTCCACGATGACGCTCCTCGCGGCCCTCTCGGGCGTCGTCGCGGCCGTCGCGCTCGGCGAGTGGACGTTCGACCCCGAGCTCCAGGGGGACCGCTGGCTCCTCGCTGTGAGCGCCGCCGTGCTCGGGTTCGCGGCGCTCGCGCGGCGCGATCACCGCCCGGCGCACGCCGCGCAGCTCGCCAACGCCGGCGGCCTCGCGACGGCGGCGATCCTCGCGACGGCGCTGCTCGACGCGGCGCTCGGCGCGATCGCCCTGATCGTGCCGGGGGCGGGGGCGGACGTCGGCGCCGAGCTCGGGGCGGGGTGGGAGCTCGTGGGCGTCGCCGTGGGGTTCGGCCTCGTCGGCTACGGCGCGGTGGACAAGCACCGTGGGCCGGTCCTCGTCGGCGTGCTCGTCCTCGTCCTGTGGGTCGCGGTCGTCGGGACGGACGGCGGCCTCGTGGGCTGGCCGCTCGCCCTCGCGATCGGCGCG
This sequence comes from Paraconexibacter sp., assembly GCF_059438195.1. NCBI lineage: Bacteria > Bacillati > Actinomycetota > Thermoleophilia > Solirubrobacterales > Paraconexibacteraceae > Paraconexibacter > Paraconexibacter sp. Next base: position 3,177 of record NZ_JBLKKY010000040.1, on the reverse strand, counting down.
GGATTCCTCCTCGTCGTCGGCCTGCGCCCGACGACGCCGCTCCCGCCGCCGCCGGAGGAGACCGCGCCACCCGCACCGGTGAGCCGACTCCCCACCGAGCCCGAGCTGTAGCCGTCCGCCGCCAGCGCCGAACCGGATTCCTCCGTGGCCCCGCCAACGGAGGAATCCGGTTCGGCGGCTGTGGGGGCTCAGACGCGCTGGGCGAACTCCACGAACCAGTCGAGCGTCGCGGGGTTCGCGAGGCTCTCGCGGCTCGCGGCCTTCTCGGGCGCGACGCCCGTGAGGATCTTCTTCACCGGGACCTCGAGGACCTTGCCGCTGAGCGTGCGCGGGACCTCGGAGACCGCGTGGACCTCGTCGGGGACGTGGCGCGGCGAGCAGTCCTGCCGGATGCGCGTCGCGATCCGCTTCACGAGGTCGTCGTCGAGCGTCGCGTCCTCGCGGAGGACGACGAAGAGGGGCATCCAGCCGTCCGTCCCCGGCCGCGGGACGTCGACGACGAGCGCGTCGACGATCTCGTCGAGGGCGAGGACCGCGCGGTAGATCTCGCTCGTCCCCATGCGGATGCCGCCGCGGTTGATCGTCGAGTCCGAGCGGCCGGAGATGATCGCGGTGCCGCGCTCGGTGATCTCGATCCAGTCGCCGTGGCGCCAGACCGGCGGCTCGACGTCGTAGTGGTCGAAGTAGCTCTCGAAGTAGCGCGATCCGTCCTCGTCGCCCCAGAACCCGATCGGCATCGACGGCATCGGCTTCGTGATGACGAGCTCGCCGACCTCGCCGGTGAGCGGCCGGCCCTCCTCGTCCCAGCTCTCGACCGCGCAGCCGAGGGCGCGGGCCTGCAGCTCGCCGCGGTAGACGGGGAGCGTCGGCACCCCGCCGACGAACGCGGTGCAGACGTCGGTCCCGCCGCTCGTCGAGAAGAGCCACGTGTCCTCGCCGACGTGGTCGTAGACCCACTGGAAGCCCTCGGGAGCGAGGGGCGAGCCCGTCGACCCGACGGACGTGATCGCCGAGAGGTCGCGGCCCTCGGACGGCTCGATCCCCGCCTTCATGCACGCGGAGATGAACGCCGCGCTCGAGCCGAAGACGGTCGTGCGGGTCCGCTCGGCGAGGCCCCAGAGCGTGCCGAGGTCCGGGTGTCCCGGGTTGCCGTCGTAGAGGACGATCTCGGCCTTCGTGAGGAGGATGCCGACGAGGAAGTTCCACATCATCCAGCCGGTCGTCGTGAACCAGAGGAAGCGATCCCCGGCCTGGGCGTCGAGATGGAGGTGCTTGATCTTCAGCTGCTCGATGAGGATCCCGCCGTGGCCCTGGACGATCGGCTTCGGCAGCCCGGTCGTGCCCGAGCTGTAGAGGACCCAGAGCGGATGGTCGAACGCGACGCGGGTGAAGCTCAGCGGCTCGTGCTCGGCCCGCAGGTCCTCCCAGGGCGTCGTCCCCTCGATCGGCCCGCAGTCGAGGTAGGGGAGGAGGACCGTGTGCTCGACGCTCGGCATCGACTCCCGCAGGCCCTCGACGACCTCGCGGCGGTCGAAGTCGCGGCCCCCGTAGCGGTAGCCGTCGACGGCGAGGAGCACCTTCGGCTCGATCTGCGCGAAGCGGTCGACGACCGTCTTCGCCCCGAAGTCCGGCGAGCACGACGACCAGACCGCCCCGAGCGAGGAGACGGCGAGGAAGGCGGCGATCGTCTCGCCGATGTTCGGCATGTAGGCGACGACGCGGTCGCCCTCTCCGACGCCGAGACGCCGCAGGCCCGCGGCGATGCGCGCGGTCTCCTCGCGCAGCTCGCCCCACGTCGTCTCCGACAGCTCGCGCAGCTCGGAAGCGTGGTGGAAGGCGACCGCGCCGTCGTCCTTGTCGCGGAAGATGTGCTCCGGGAAGCTCACCCGCGCGTTCGGGAACCACTCCGCGTTCGGCATCTCGCGGCGGCCGAGGACCGGCTCCGCCGAGCCGTCGTGGAGCACGTCGTAGTACGTCCAGATCGCGGCCCAGAACGCGTCGAGCTCCTCGACGGACCAGCGCTGCAGCGCGGCGTAGTCGGGGAGCTCGACGTCGTGGGTCTCCTCGACCCAGCGGTGGAAGGCCGTGATCGCCGCCCGCTCGATGCGCTCGGACGATGGTGACCAGAGGAGGACGGGCGGGGCGCTCATGCCCCGCACCCTATGTCGTCGTGTCGCTCACGTGGTCGGACATCGGCGCGGCCATCCCCGCCGACTCGGGGCGGTCGAGCGAGCCTCCGTGCGTGCGCGTCGCGGTGATCGCGGACCCCTCGTCGCTGAACGGCGGCCAGGTCTCCGTGAGGAGGCAGTAGTAGGTGTACGCCTTCGTGATGTAGCTCTGGGTGAAGACGATCGCCGCCTGCAGTCCCTCGTTCTGGCGGCCGGTGATGACGATCCAGAACCAGGAGATGAACGACGCGACCTGGCCGACGAGCTGCAGCACGTAGGCGATGAGGTAGACCGGGATCATGAGGATGATCCGGAAGAGCGTCTTCATGCGGTCGTACTCGGCCGCCGGCGGAGCGATCGCGAGGCGGACGGGGTACTCGTCGTCGTCCCCGACCGAGAACGGCGGGTAGGCGTCGGTGAGGAGGCTGACGTAGCCGTTCACGCGGGCGCTGTACTGCAGGACGCCGGCGACGAAGGCGTAGAGCCCCTCGGGGTAGCGCCCGGTGAACACGATCGAGAACCAGGCCGCGACGACGGCGAAGAACGCGCCGATGGCGAGGATCGCGAGCACGACGAAGTGCGGGATCGCGAGCAGGAGGCGGAAGAACGTCGTGAGACGGCTGCGATCTTCGACCTAGGCGGCGGAGTACGACACCGGATAGGACATGGAACCTCCGGGGGTGGGCGATGTCGGGCGCAGTTGTACCGGCCGCCACGGCGGGGCGCCACCGGGGTTTCCCGCAGCTCCGACGCGCGGGTCAGGCGGTGGCGCGGCGCGCGCCGGCCGCCGCGCCCACCTCGCGGTCGAGCCGGGTGACGAGCCCGAGGGCGAGCGCGAGCGCGGCGTCCATCGACGAGGGATCGACGGCCTCTGCCACGTCGTCCTCGCCCCTGTGCCGCGGGACGACGCCGCGCTCGTCGACGCAGCCGATCGTGATCGACGGCCAGCGACGCAGCCGTGCCGCGCGCGCCGCCGAGCCGCGGCGGGTCTCGACCGCGCGTGCCCCGA
>NZ_JBLKKY010000039.1:0-45436 GCF_059438195.1 Paraconexibacter sp. | reverse complement strand
CGCTCGGCGTCGGTGTAGTCGGCGAAGTCCTTCTCGCGCAGCAGCTCGACGTCGCTGTAGGCCGCCGGGACCGGGACGTCCTCGACGTGGACCTCGTCGGCCGGAGGCGCGTCGGGCACCGCGACGCGCGGGAGCGCGAGCGCCGCCGTGCCGTCGAGGTCGAGGGCCGCGCCGGCCTCCTCGAGCGCCGGCTCGCCGAAGACCTCCGCGAACGCGGCGTCGAACGCGACGATGTCCGCCGGGCGACGGCACATCACCGCCCGCAGCGCCGCCCGCGCCTCGTCGCGCCGCGCGGCGTCGACGGCGGCGAGGGCGCGGACGCCCGTGACGACCTCGCCGCTCCCGACCGCGACGCCGCGCTCGCGGAGCGCACCGGCGAGAGCGACGACGCGTGCCGCGGTCCGGTCCTCAGGCACCTTCGAGCACCCCCAGCGCGCGGACGCGCTCGACGTCCTCGCGGACCTTGAGGACGGCGCCGAGCGCGTCGAGCGGAGCCGCGTCCTCGCCCAGCGCCCCGAGCGCGCGCGCCCACGCGATCGTCTCCCCCACGCCGGGCTGCTTGTAGAGCTCCTCCTCGCGCAGCAGGGCGACCGCGTCGCACACGCGGCGCGCGACGCCCTCGGCGACGCCGGGAGCCTGGACGCGGACGATCGCGAGCTCGCGCTCCGGCGTCGGGTAGTCGATCCAGTGGTAGAGGCAGCGGCGCTTGAGCGCGTCGTGCAGCTCGCGCGTGCGGTTCGACGTGAGGATCACCGTGGGCCGGCGGACCGCGGCGACCGTGCCCAGCTCGGGGATCGTCACCTGGAAGTCCGAGAGCAGCTCGAGGAGGAACGCCTCGAAGGCGTCGTCGGCGCGGTCGACCTCGTCGATGAGGAGGACGACCTCGCCCTCGGCGCGCAGCGCGTGCAGGAGGGGGCGCTCGATGAGGAAGCGATCGCTCCAGATGTCGACGTCGCCGGCCGCCCCGGTCTCGGCGGCGCGCAGGGCGAGGAGCTGCCGCGCGTGGTCCCAGTCGTAGAGGGCGTGATGGACGTCGATCCCCTCGTGGCACTGCAGACGCACGAGCTCCGCGCCGGTGGCGGACGCGAGGGCGCGGGCGACCTCGGTCTTCCCGACCCCCGCCTCGCCTTCGAGGAGGAGGGGAAGACCGAGGGCCCGCGCGAGATGGACGGCCGTCGCGAGGTCGCGGTCCGCGAGGTAGCCCTCGCCCGCGAGCGCGGCGGCGACCCCGTCGACGGTCGTGGTCAGCGCGCCGCCTCCTCGAGCGCCTGCCGGGTGAGGACCCGGGCGAGGTGCCGCTTGTAGTCGCTCGAGGCGTTGCGGTCGGCCGGCGGGTCGGTGCCGTCCGCGGCCTGCTCGGCGGCGGTCGCGATCGCGTCCGCGTCGAGCGGCTTCCCGCGGAGCGCGTCCTCGGTCGCCGTCGCCCGCAGCGGCGTCGAGCCCATGTTCGTGAGCGCGACGCGGACGTCCTCGCAGGAGCCGTCCGCGCCCTTCTTCACGAGCGCGCAGACGCCGACCATCGCCCAGTCCTCGGCGCGCCGCGTGAACTTGCGGTACCCGTGGCCGAAGCCGTCGAGCGCCGGGACGCGCACCTCGGTGACGACCTCGAGCGGGTCGAGCGAGGTCGTGAGGTAGTCCTGGAAGAGGTCCGCCGCCGCGATCTCGCGCGGGCCGTCCGGCCCGGTCGCCGTCACGGTCCCGTCCGCGCAGAGAAGCGCGGTCGGGAGGTCGGAGGCCGGGTCGCCGTGGGCGAGCGAGCCGCCGATCGTCCCCCGGTTGCGGACCTGCTGGTCGGCGATGAGCGACGCCACCTCCTGGAAGAGCCCGATCGAGTCGTCGTCCTGGAGGACCGCGTGCCGGGTCATCGCGCCGATGCGGATGCTCCCGTTCTCCCGCTGCACCCCGACGAGCCCGGGGACCTTGCGGAGGTCGACGAGGAGCGTCGGCGCCGCGAGCCGGAGCTTCATGAGCGGGATGAGGGAGTGGCCGCCGGCGAGGAGCTTCGCGTCCTCGCCGCCGTCGCGCAGCGCGCCGATCGCCTCGTCGAGGCTCTCGGGCACCGCGTAGTCGAAGCCGGCGGGGATCATGCCGCCCCTCCCTTCGCGTCGTTCATGGCTCGCCACACGGCCTCCGGGCCGAGCGGCATGTTGAGGAACGTGACGCCCTTCGGCTTGAGCGCGTCGACGACCGCGTTGAGGACCGCGGGGGTCGCGGCGATCGTGCCCGCCTCGCCGATGCCCTTCACGCCGAGCGAGTTCACCGGCGACGGGGTCTCGGTGCGGTCGGTCTCGAACGACGGCAGCTCGGCCGCCGTCGGCAGGGCGTAGTCGACGAACGTGCCGGTGACGAGCTGGCCGTCCTCGTCGTAGCCGACCTCCTCGTAGAGGACCTGGCCGATCGCCTGCGCGATCCCGCCGTGCACCTGACCGTCGATGAGGAGCGGGTTGATCGCCGGGCCGCAGTCGTCGACCGCGACGTAGCGCACGACCTTCACCTTCCCCGTCGCCTCCTCGACGTCGACGACGCACGCGTGCGCGCCGAACGGGAAGACGAAGTTCGCGGGGTCGTAGAACGAGGACTCCTCGAGCGCGGGCTCCATGCCCTCGGGCAGGAGCTCCGGGCGGACGTGCGCCATCCCCGCGACCTCGGCGAGGGCCATGCCCTTGTCGGGCGAGCCCTGGACGATGAACCTGCCGTCCTCGACGACGATGTCCTCGGGCGCCGCCTCGAGGGCGTGCGCGACGATCTCCCGGATCTTCTTCGCGACCTTGTCCGTCGCGCGGGCGACGGACTCCGTGCCCACCGCCGTCGAGCGGGAGCCGTAGGTCCCGAGGCCCATCGCACCGGTCCCCGTGTCGCCGTGGAGGATCTCGACCTGCTGCGGGTCGACGCCGAGCTTGTCGGCGACGACCTGGGCCATCGTCGTCTCGTGGCCCTGGCCGTGCGGGGACGTGCCGGTGTAGACCGTGACGGCGCCCGTCACGGTGACACGCACGATCGCGGACTCCCAGAGGCCCGTCTGGAGGCCGAATCCCGCCGGGCCGGTGATCCGCGACGGGGCGAGGCCGCAGATCTCCGTGTAGGTCGAGAAGCCGATCCCGCGGAGGTGGCCGGTCTTCGCCGCCTCCTCCCGCTCGCGCTCGAACGCCGCGAGGTCGAGGTGGCCCATGAGCTTGTCGAGCGCCCCTGCGTAGTCGCCGGAGTCGTAGACGATCCCCAGCGACGTCTCGAACGGGAACTTCTCCTTCGGGATGAAGTTCTTGCGCCGCAGCTCGAGGCGATCCATGCCGAGCTCGTCGGCGACCTGGTCCATCATCACCTCGATCATGTGCGTCGCCTCGGGCCGCCCGGCGCCGCGGATCGCGTCCGTCGGGCAGGTGTTCGTGAAGACGCCGGTGATGTCCGTCTGGACCGCGGGGACGTCGTAGACGCCGCTCATGACGAAGGCGCCGAGGGCCGCGATCGTCGGCGTGAGCAGCATGTGGTAGGCGCCCATGTCGGCGACGATCTGCGAGTGGATCGCGGTGAGCTTGCCGTCGCTCGTCGCCCCGACCTTGATCGTCGCCACCTGGTCGCGGCCGTGGTGGCAGGCGGCCATGTGCTCGGATCGCGTCTCGATCCACTTCACGGGCTGCCCGAGCCGGCGGGACGCCCAGGCGCAGAGGACCTCCTCGCCGGTCATCTGCAGCTTCGCGCCGAAGCCGCCGCCGACCTCGGGGGCGATGACGCGGATGCGCTCCTCGCTCATGCCGAGCATGAGGCCGAGGAAGAGCCGCACGAAGTGCGGGACCTGGGTCGAGGAGTGGACGGTGAGATGACCGGCGCGGTGGTCGGCGAAGACGCCGCGCGGCTCGATCGGCGCGCCGCTGATGCGATGGTTGACGATGCGCCGCTCGACGACGACGTCGGCGGCCGCGAAGCCCGCGTCCAGGTCGCCGCCGCCGAGGGACCAGTCGTGGCTCTTGTTGGTGCCGAACTGCTCGTGCACGAGCGGCGCGCCCTCCGCGAGCGCCGCCTCGCAGCCGACGATGGCCGGGAGCGGGTCGTACTCGACGAACACGTCCTCCGCCGCGTCCACGGCCGAGTAGCGGTCGCGGCTGAGGACGATCGCCACCGGGTCGCCGACGTGCTTGACGACCTCCTTCGCGAGCGGCCAGTGCTCGGGCATGTTGACCTCGATGCCCTCGGGCGCCCACGCGCACGGGAGCCCCGACTGGAGGTCCGTCATGTCGGCGGCCGTGAAGACGCCGACGACGTCGTCGCGCTCGGCGGCGGCCGAGGTGTCGATCGAGACGATCTTGGCGTGGGCCTCCGGCGACCGGACGATCGCCGCGTGGAGCGTGCCCACCGCACCGAGGTCGTCGACGTAGGTGGCCCGCCCGGTGATGAGCCGCGGGTCCTCCTTGCGCTTGAGCGCCTGCCCGACGTGGCGCCCGGGCTTCTCCACCGTGCTCACGCCGTCACCCCCTTCTGCGCGCCCGCGGCCTGCTGCACCGCGCGCACGATGTTGTGGTAGCCGGTGCATCGGCAGAGGTTGCCCTCGAGCCCCTCGCGGATCTCCTCCTCGGAGGGGTCCGGGTTGCGGTCGAGGAGATCGGCCGCGGCCATGATCATCCCCGGCGTGCAGTACCCGCACTGGAGGCCGTGGCACTCCCAGAAGGCCTCCTGCAGCGGATGGAGGTTCCCCTCCTGCCCGAGGCCCTCGACGGTCGTCACCTCGCCGCCGTCCGCCTGGACCGCGAGCACCGTGCAGCTCTTGCACGACGCGCCGTCGAGGTGGATGGTGCAGGCTCCGCAGTTCCCGGTGTCGCAGCCGACGTGCGTGCCGGTCAGGCCGAGCTCGTCGCGCAGCATGTGGACGAGCAGGGTCCGTGGCTCCACGTCGACGGTGCGGCGCTGGCCGTTGACCGTGACGTCCACGGGGACGGTCGTCTCTCCCACGTCTCTCTCCTCGATTTGCGGATCGCTCGTGCGAACGTAATCTGCGAGGGAGCGCGCAATCAAGCCGTCCAGGCGTCCAGGCGCGCGGGATCGCGCTCTCGCAACCTCGGTGCAACCTTGGAGTAACCCCGCAACCTCTCCGGCTCTGCGGGGTTGACGCTCTGGGAGACCCGAAGGATCCGTGCAGGGGCGGCACTCAACCGATGCGCCGTTGCTGCCGAAGACCTTCATAGGGGACCCCTCGCTCCACGAGAGCCCGTAAATACACGACCACGGAGGCTTCACCCAGCCGTGCGCCGACTTCTGCCCCTCACCGTCCTGTTCGCCCTTCTCGGCGGACTCGCCCTCGCCTCGCCGGCGACGGCCGCCAAGAAACGCGTCAACGTCGGGATCGCCAACCAGAACGTCGACATGTTCCAGTCGCCGCTGTGGCAGGCGCTCGACATGAAGCGCACGCGCCACATCGTCCGCTGGAACGCGGCCGAGAGCGAGGAAGAGCTCGAGCGCATCGACTTCTTCATCCAGAACGCGCGTGCGAGGAAGATCGATGTCCTCTTCCACATCTCGACGAACAGCTTCAACCGCGATGACGCCAAGCTTCCCTCCCGCAAGGAGTACCGCCGCGCGGTGAAGAAGCTCGTCGACCGCTACTACCCGAAGGGCGTCCGCGAGTGGGGCGTCTGGAACGAGGCCAACGACCGCACGCAGCCGACGCAGAACAACCCGCGTCGCGCCGCCGAGTACTTCATCGAGATGTGGCGGCTCCTCGACGACAAGGACCGCTGTGGCCGTCCTCTCACCGAGAAGTGCCGGATCGTCGCCCTCGACCTCCTCGACGGCAAGGACAAGCGCCTCCGCGGTCGCACGCGCAGCTACATCCGCCGCTTCTACGACCGCCTCGGCCCGACGTACACGAAGCGCGCGCGCTTCGTCGGCCTCCACAACTACTCCGACACGAACCGCCGCACCCGCGGTGGCACGTCGAACGTCGTGAAGGAGGTCCGCCGCCAGACCAAGAACCCGCGGATCTGGCTCACGGAGACCGGCGGCATCGTGAAGCTCGGGACCTCGGGCGACTTCAAGTGCGACCCGAACGATCCCGACGACGTCCGCGACTCCGAGAACGACGCGAACCGCGCCGTGAAGTGGATGTTCAAGCTCGCGAAGGAGTACCGGAACTCCGTCGACCGGGTCTACGTCTACAAGTGGACCGGGACGAGCTGCATCGACGAGGTCCGCTTCGACTCGGGCCTCACCCGCCTCGACGGCACTCCGCGACCGAGCTACGGCACCGTCGCCGACCAGCTCAAGCGGTCGAAGATCGTCAAGCCGTAGGCGCCATCGGCTCCGCGGGCGCCCCGGCGTCCGCGGAGCCGACCGCCTTCGGGGGGAGCGTCCCGGCCGGATCGCGGCGGCGCTCCTCCTCGATCCAGTCGTCGAGCGCCTGCCAGCGCTCGTAGAGCCAGCGCACGAGGTCCTCGCGGTCAGCGGGGACCTCGCTGCTGTCGTGGCGCCAGATCTTGATGCGGATGGTGCGCCCGACGAGGCCACCCGTCCAGATGTCGCGGACCGTCTCGAAGCCGTCGAAGCCGACGTGCCCGACGACGAGGACGTCGGCGCCGCGCGCCTCCTCCAGGAGCCCGATCGGCCCGCCGAGACGCGGCGGCAGGACGTGGCGCAGACGCGCCGCGAGCGGCCCGACGAGCGGGTCGGCGGCGAGCTTCTCCTGGGCGCGGGCGAGCTTCGGGGCCGTGTAGCGCGTGCCCTCCGGGAAGACGAGGACGCCCTCGCGCTCGCCTGCGAGGCCCTCGGCGAGGGCCCGGACGCTCGCGACCTGAGCCGGCGCGTCGTCGGAGGCGCGCCGGACGAAGCAGGTCGGCACCCAGCGGCCGCCGATGTCGAGCGTCGGCAGCGCCTCGAGCTCGCGCTTGAGGACGTAGCGGAGGTGGAGGTCGTGCGGACGGCTGACGTACGCGGCGGGAAGGGCGTTGTCGATGATGCTCGCGTGGCGGACGAGCGCCACGAACGGGCCCGGCGTCACGTGCTCATCGCCCTCGATGTCGATCGTGAGGCCGAAGATCCGCGTCACGCCGTCCATGTGGCCACCGGCCCACATCGACTGCAGGCGCCACACCATCGCGCGGCGGCGCGGCGAGTCCTTCGAGAACGGGCCGCCGGTGAGGAGCCACACGCCGAGGAGGGCGACGAGGCCGCGCATCTCGCCGAAGAGGAACCACCACGCCATGGCGACGAGCCGGACGCCGACCCAGGGCGCGCCCGTGCGGGCCGCCCGCACCGCGTCGACGACGACGGCGACGACCAGGAGGAGCGGGAGGGTCGCCGTCACGACGAGGAAGAGGAGCGCCTCGACGGCGATCGTCCGCGCGTTGCGCAGCGCGCGGCGCAGATGGGGGTGCTCGGAGCCCTGGAGGTGCATCAGGCCGCCGAGGGGAGCACGGGGCTCGTGAGCCCCGTCGAGAGTCCCCGCGGCTCGGCGAGCAGCTCGAGGAGCAGCGCGGTGTCGGCGATCGCCACCCCGGTGAGGTGCTCGTCGCGGCCCTCGAAGTCGGAGACGATGGCGCCCACCGTCTCGCGGTATGCGTCGGGGTCGGCGTCGGCGATGGCGCGCAGGGCGCGGCCGGCGCGCTGCATCGGCTCGGAGCCCGCGGTCATCCGATCGGCCGCCGTCGCGGCGGCAGCGTCGTCCCCGGCCACGAGAGCCGCGACCGCCTCGGCGTAGGCGGCGGCCGGCGAGCCGGCGGCCTCGGGATCGGCGGCGAGCGCCTCGCGGGTCGCGTGCGCGGCCTCCGTCGCGACCGGCGAGGAGGCCCCGGCGACGAGGACCGCCGCCTTCATGAGGCCGACGAGGCGGCCGTAGCTCTTCGGCGGGGCGAGCTGCCAGGACATGCCGTACGCCTCGACGGCACGCCGGTAGGCGGCGGTCGCGACGGCCCGCTCGCCCGCGAGCAGCGCCGCGTGCCCCGCCCGCTCCTCGGCGACGGCGGCGGCCATGAGATCCCGATGAAGCCCCTCCTCCATGAGCGCAGATTACGCCTTCCCGCCGGGCCGAACCGGATTCCTGCGGCGCCATGGCGCCGCAGGAATCCGGTTCGGCGTTCCCGGGGCTAGAGGACCCCCGCGCGGCGGAGGTAGGAGCGGGTGCGCGCCCGGGACGTCGTCACCGTGCTGGACGCGACGGCGACCCAGCGGACGCGGCCCTCGCGGACGCCGTAGAGGTAGGTGCGGCCGCCCTTCACGCCACGGGCGCGGATACCGGAGCCGAACGGGCGCGTCGTCTTCGCGAGCCGGGCCGCGCGGTCCCCGCGGTGGACGCCCGCGGCCGCGTGGTCGGCGCCCGTCGTCGCGATGAGGCCGACGCGGCCCTTCGAGGTGAAGACCGCGCTCAGCTGCGCCCGCCGGTTCTTCGCGCCCGCGACGCCGTACGTCCACGTGCGCTTCTTCCTCGAGCGCGGCTGTCCCGCTCGCTGGAGGAGCGCCTTCGGTGCGTCCCCGAGCCGGACGGCGCCGACGCCCCGCCGGCTCACCGTGGAGCGCTTCGGACGCGTGCCGTCGGCCTTCACGCCGCTCGCCCGCTCCCACATCTGCAGGTAGGCCTCGGCGCCACGGGCCATGTCCTCGACGATCTCGTCGCCGGCCTGCTTGCGGAGGTCCTCGATCCAGTCGGGGTACAGCCCGTAGTGGGCGACGCCGTCCACGTTGATGTCGTAGACCCGCCGGCCGCTCGTCTGCTTGCGGATCGTCTGCTTGCCGTCGAAGCTCTTGAACGGATAGACGACCGGGCTCTCCGCGGCGTCCTCTCGCGGCGGGCCCTGCGCGCCGAAGCCGTTCGTGTCCGCGCCGTAGCCGAAGCCGAAGAAGAAGTCGTCGTCGGCCTTGGCCTTCGTCTCCCGCCACGCCTTCACGAAGGTCGTCGAGGAGCCGGCGTACGGGGTCACGAAGCCGCCGAGGCGGTAGATGCGCGGGATGCTCCCCGGGTCGCTCCAGCTGTGGCTCGAGATGACGCCGGGATAGTCGTTCGCCTCGATGACGCTGAGCGCCTGGTCGCGCGCGACGACGCTCATGTGGTCGGGGTCGAAGATCATGTCCTTCTCGATCATGCGGCGCACGAGGTAGGCGCCGAGCGACGTGAGCCCGCGGGAGTTGCAGTGCGGGCCCTCGCCGTAGATCGGGAGCTGGCCGGGCGGCACGAGCGCGCCGAAGACGCTCCCGGCGAGCTGGTCCCGTGAGAAGCCCGGGATGGCGTACTGCTCGCGGTCGTGGTCGTGCGTGTGCCCGTCGTCGCAGCGCTGGAAGTCCCAGAAGTTCCCGGTCTCGATCTTGTTCGCGCTGTTGACGACGACGCCGGTCTCACCCGCGTCGCCGGCGACGCCGGAGAGCGCGTTGTCGAACTTGTTGACGAGCTCCATCTGGCGCACGCCCGCGTCGTGGACCTCCTCGAGCTGGCGGTCGATCTGCGCCCGGTCGCACTCGGGCTTGCCGTTCGTGACGCCGCAGTCGAAGAGCTTCGACACCTCGATGCCGAGGACGACGGCGAGCTTGCCGTCGTTGATGACCTCGCGTGCCTCGAACGGCGTCGTGACGATCCGCAGGAACCCCTTGCCAGGGCCGCCGTACTGGGCGTCGATGTAGCTCTCGAGCTCGCGGATGCGCTTCAGCTGCAGCCGCACCGACTGCATCTCGTTGCACGAGTTGCGCTTGAACGGATAGACGTCGCAGAGGACCGCGTTGTCGACGAGCAGGTTGACGTAGAGGCGCAGCCCGCCGCGCCAGGCGCGCTCCATCCACTTCCAGTAGGTCCCCTCGTGCGCGAGCGCGTCGTACGCCGGCCACGCCTTGAACGTCGGCCAGCCGACCTGGTCGACCGAGGGCTGCGCGCCGAGGACCGTGCCCGCGACGTTCGTGCCCGTCCCCTCGGCGACGTTCGCGTTGCAGTCGGGAAGGGCCTGCGTGACCCCGTAGGGGTGCCACGGCCGCCCGCAGTGGAGCTTGCCGCCGAGGAACTCGAAGGCCATGTGGTGGAGGTGGCCGTCGACGAAGCCGCGGACCTCCTCGAAGGGCGTGGCGCCCTTCGAGGGGGCGCCGTCGATGCCCGGGTCGATCTCCGGGAACGTCGCGCAGCCCTCGGCGGGCGCGAACGAGAAGCGCGCCGCCTCACCGCCCGGCTCACCGTCGACGAGCGTGAGGGCGCCGCTGGCGTCGGCGACGAGCGTGCGGCCGAGCGCGGGGAGCGAGAGCCGGAAGGCCCCGCCCTCGAGCGCCTCGACCCGCCAGTCCGAGGTCGGGCTGCCCGAGGTCTCGGTGCGGAGGGCACCCGACGCGGTGCCCGCGGCGAAGTCGCCGTCGCGTCCGTAGAGGAGGTAGCGGCCGAGCGCGGTGGCCTGCATCCGCAGCGGCTCCGCGGAGGCGACGTCGCGCCCGCTCGCCCGCCAGGAGCCGTCGGCCTGCTGGACGACGGCAGCGCCTGCGGCCGCGCTCTGCAACGCGACGCAGCGGTGGACGAGGTCGTAGGCCGGCTGCTGATCGGCGGCGGCCGGCGACGCCGTCGTCCCAGCCGCCATGGCGGCCAGCGCGGCGCCGATCGCGGTGACCCGGCGCGCCCGGTCGCCCCTCCCCCCTGCGAGTCCCATGCGGGGATCTCAGCACAGATCGCGCCTTCGTGCGAACGTCGGCGTTCAGTCGACGTCGCGAGCTCCGTCAGGGAGCGGGAGCTGCAGGCTCGAACGTCGGGACGTCGGCGTCGGCGGCAGGGGCCGGAGCATCGGCCTCGACCTCCGCCTCCGTCTCCGTCACGGCCGGCGCCGACTCCTCGACCCGCGGCGCGTCGGCGCCGCCCGAGCCCGACGAGCCCGTGGGGCGCGACCCCGATGAGCCCGAGTCCGAGTCGCCCGACGCACCGCCGCCGGACGGCGGGGCCGACGGCGCCGGGGACGCAGGCGGCGGAGAGCCGTCGTCCGGCGCTGCGTCGGGGTCCTCGTCCTCCTGACGGCTCTCGACGGCGATCCGGCGCTCGCGCTCGCGGCTGCGCTCGAGCGCCTCGCGGGCGGCCTCGGCTGCCCGCTCCTGCTGCGCCTCGCTCGCGGGGACGGGCAGCGCGGGCGGCTCGGGCGCGGGGATGCCGGTCGTGCCGCGCGCCGGGGCCGCCTCGCGGCCGCCGAAGACGCCGGCGAAGGCCATCGCGCCCGTCGCGCCGAGCGCGACGATCGCGGCCGGGACGACGACACGCGGGACGAGGGTGCTGCGTGCCGGCGGGGCGGCCGGCCCCGCCGTCTCGGGTTGCGCGGGCGCGGTCTCGGGCTCCGCCCGCTCGGGCTCCTCAATGCGGAGGACCGGGTGGACGGCGGTGACGACCTCCTCGGGCGCGGCCGCCTCGTCGTCCTCGTCCTCGTCGTCCTCGGGCCACTCCTCGCCCTCGGCATCGGGCCAGTCGTCGTCCTCGTCCTCGAGCGCCCAGTCCTCGTCGTCCTCCTCGACGAGCGGAGGGATCGGCGCGGCCGCACGCTCGGCGAGCGACTCGTCTTCGGCGGGCGGCTCGGGCTCGGGCTCCTCGACGAGCGACTGGGGCTCAAGCTCCTCGACGAGCGGCTCCGGCTCGACCTCCTCGACGAGCGACTGCGGCTCCGGCTCAAGCTCCTCGACGAGCGACTGCGGCTCCGGCTCGGGCTCCTCGACGAGCGGCTCCGGCTCGCGCTCGACGGGGGGCGCCTCGACCGGCGGCAGGACGCCCGCGGCGGGCGCCGGCGGCGGCGCGGGCCGGTGGTCCGGCTGCGGCTCCTGCGCGTCGGCCCCGTCCTCGTCGAGCCACGTGACCGGCGCCGCCGCGCGCAGGGCCGCCATGACGCGGTTCTCGACCTCCGCCGGGAGCTCGGCGCGATGGGGCTGCCGGTAGACGCGCTCCGCCTCCTGGAAGGCGGCGTCGAGACGGCGGCAGGCGGGGCAGTGGATGAGGTGGGAGCCGAGCCGCGGCACGTCGTGCGGGCTGATGACGCCGTCGAGGCGGTCGACGATGAGCATCGGGATGGCCGCGCAGTCGGCCTCGTCCCCCGCCGGCGGGACGAGCGCTCCGGCGGCGTGCCGGGTGCAGCCGAGCAGGAGGGTCTCCGGATTGAGGGCCCGCGGATCGTCGGCGGCGACGACGGCGCCGCGGAACCGCGCGAACGCCTCGGCGGTCGCCTCCATCGCCCGGTCGGGCGTCGTCACCGCGAGGCCGTAGTCGAGGACCGACCCCGCGCGGCGCCGGCAGAGGCCGAGCAGCGAGGCGGGTTCGCCGTCCCGGATCCCCTCGGGAGTGACGAGCGTGGTCGCGGAACCGGACATGGACCCGCCAAGCGTAGTGGCCGCGGATGCGGATGCGCCCGGTCCACCGTGCGCGACGCTCGCGAGAGGTCGGCGTGACGGCGCGAAGGAGCGCTCCTGCGGCGCTACCGTCGGGGGATGGCCCCTTCCTCCCGACCGCCCTCCGCGCATGTCTCGCGGCGCGAGGTCCTCGCGGGCGCGGGCGCCGTGAGCCTCTCCGCGTTCCTCGCCGCCTGCGGCGACGACGACCCGCCCTCCGCCCCGGACGCAGGCGCGCGCGGGACCGCGACGGCGGGCGGCGCGCCGCCCGCGCCCGTCGACGGGCGTGCCGCGTCCCTCCTCGAGAACGGCCCAGCGTGCGCGCTTGCGCCGGAGCAGGCCGAGGGGCCGTTCCACTTCGACGCCGACGCCGTCCGCAGCGACGTCCGCGAGGACCGCGAGGGCGTCGAGCTGCGGCTCGCGATCCGCGTCCGCGATGCCGCCGGCTGCACGGCGCTGCGCGACGCCGTCGTCGAGATCTGGCACTGCGACGCCAGCGGCGTGTACTCCGGGTTCGGCGCGGGAGACGGCGAGCGGTTCCTCCGCGGCGCGCAGGTGAGCGGCGGCGACGGCATCGTCTCGTTCACGACGATCGTGCCGGGCTGGTATCCCGGTCGGGCGCCGCACGTCCACGCGAAGGTCCACCTCGCGCGCGCATCGCTCCTCACGACCCAGCTCTACTTCGACGACGCGTCGCTCGACGCGGTCTACGCGCGACCGCCCTACGCCGCCCGCGGCCGCCCCGACGTCGGGAACGCGCGGGACGGGCTCTTCAGCGACGAGACCGTGCTGCGGCTCGCGCGGGACGGGGATGTCGTGCTCGGGGCGATCACGCTCGACGTTGCGCGGGCATAGGCCGCGGGCCGACGGGTAGCTTCGTCACATGGACGTCGTCGTCGCCGGTGCCCACGGTCAGATCGCCCGCCGCCTCACGCGCCTCCTCACCGCACGCGGGGACACGGTCCGCGGTCTCGTCCGCAACCCCGACCACGTCGCCGCCGTCGAGCGCGACGGCGCGGAGGGGCTCGTCTGCGACCTCGAGCGCGCCGCGCCGGAGGAGGTCGCCGCGGTCGTCGACGGCGCCGAGGCCGTCGTCTTCGCGGCCGGCGCCGGGGCCGGCAGCGGCCCCGAGCGCAAGGCGACCGTGGACCGCGACGGCGCGCTCCTCCTCCTGGATGCGGCGCGGGCCGCGCACGTCCCCCGCTACGTCATGGTGAGCGCGGTCGGCGCCGACGCACCGCCGGACGGGGACGACGTCTTCAGCGTCTACCTGCGCGCGAAGGCCGAAGCCGATCGGGTCCTCGCCGAGAGCGACCGGCGCTGGACGATCCTCCGCCCGGGCCGCCTCACCGACGAGCCGGGCACGGGCCGCGTGCGTCTCGACGCGACGCCGCACCGCGGTGAGGTGCCCCGCGACGACGTCGCCGCGGTCCTCGCCGGGATTCTCGCGCGCGACGACCTCGCCGGCGTCACCGCGTACGTCAACGGGGGCGACACGCCGGTCCCCGAGGCCGTCGCGGCCCTCGCCCCCGGCGGGTGAGTGTGGATCCACCTGGCTCTGGGCCGGGTGGATCCACACCCACGCCGTGCGGTGGCGCGCCGGCGCTCGGCGCGTGCAACGAGCGTTGCGACGGCGCAACGAAACGCCGCCCGTGCTGTTGTCACTGAGCGTGCCGTTCTTCCGCCGCGCCCGTCCCCTCGCCGCCCTCGCCGCTCTCTCGGCCGCCGGGCTCACCGTCCCCGCCACCGCCACCGCCGGCGCCTGCCCCGGCGCCGACCCGGCCTGCCCGTACGTCGCCGCGTCGCAGACCGGCGAGCGGTCCAACGGCGTCCTGCGCTTCCCGCAGACCGTCTCGGTCTCTCCCGACGGGACGGTCTACGTCGGCGATCAGCACTCCGGCGTCGTCCAGGCGTTCGCACCCGACGGGACGTTCCTCCGCGACATCGGCCGCCCGGGCAAGCGCCCCGGGGAGCTGACGTCGGTCGGCGCGGTCGCCGCCGCCCCCGACGGCACCGTCTACGTCGCCGACGGGTCGAACCGCATCGACCACTTCGGCGCGGCCGGTCGCCTCCTCGACTCCTGGGGACGCTCCGGGACGACCGTCGGCCGCTTCCGCTTCGGCGCCGGCGGCGGCAACGACGCGGGTGCCGGCGGGGCGCTCGCGGTGTCCGACTCGCACGTCTACGTCGCCGACAGCGGCAACGACCGCGTGCAGCGCTTCGCCCGGGACGGCTCGAAGGGCATGGAGCTCATCCAGCCCGGCACGCTCGCCTATCCGAAGGGCATTGCGGTCCGCAAGACGCGGCTCGTCGTCGCCGACAACCAGAACCACCGCGTCCGCGCCTACGACACCGGCGGCCGCCCGCTCGCGACGGTCGGCCGGGGAGAGGGCGACGGCCCGGGCGAGCTCGAGCACCCCTACGGCGTCGCGCTCGACGGCCCGGGGCGGCTCTTCGTCGCCGACAACCTCAACCACCGCGTCCAGCGCTTCGGCACGCAGCCCGAGTACGAGTACGTCTCGCGCTGGGGCGGCTTCGGGAGCGCCCCCGGGCGCATGGCCTACGTCCGCGGCATCGCCGTCGGCCCCGCCGGGAACGTCTACGTCGCCAACACCGGCAACGACCGCATCGACGTCTTCGACCGCGGCGGCGCGCTGCTGCGCTCGTTCGGCCGGTCCGGGCGGTCGCAGGGCCAGTTCAACACGCCGTCCGGCGTCGCCGCCGACGCCCAGGGCTTCCGCGCCGTCACCGACTCGATCAACGGCCGCATCGAGCTCCTCGCGCCATCGGGCGCGGTCATCACGAGCTGGGGCTCCCCCAACCCGGGGCCGACGATCCTCCCCCGCCCGGTCGCCGTCGCCTTCGACGCGGCCGGCGACGCGTACGTGCTCGACGAGCGCCGCGGACGGATCGTCGTGTTCGACCGCGAGAGCGGGACGCCGGAGCGCACGATCGCCTCGAGGGGAGCGGGTCCCGGGAAGCTGAGCGAGCCGAGCGACCTCGCGATCGACGGCCGCGGCGTCATCACGGTCGCCGACACCGGCAACCGGCGGATCGTGCGGTTCACGACGCGCGGGGACCACCTCGGCTCGACGGGCACCGGGAAGGCGACGGGCGTCGCCGTGAGCTTCGACGGCGCGCGCACCTACGTGAGCGACACCGACGACCGCATCACCGTCTACGACGCCGCGGGCGGCGAGATCGGCCTGTTCGGCGGCACGGGCCAGAAGCGCGGGAAGCTCAACCTCCCCGCGCAGATGACCGTCGACGTCAACGGGAACCTCTGGGTCGCCGACCGCGGGAACAACCGCGTCCAGCTCTTCGGGCCGCAGGGCGAGCGCCTCCTCGCCTTCGGCGAGCGCGGGACCGGACCCGGCCAGTTCATCAACCCGACCGGCGTCAGCGTCGACTGCCGCGGCCTCCTCACGGTCACCGACTCGCAGAACAACCGCGTCCAGCAGTTCGCGATCGCGCCGCAGATCCTCCCGCCGTACCCGTGCGGGACGCTCGCCCCCCTCGGGACGCCGCCCGCGCCGCAGGTCCCGACGCTGCCGCCGGCGCCCGGGCCCGAGATCGACGTCCGCGTGCTGCGGACCTCGAAGCTCCTGTCGACCCGCAACCTGCCGCTGCGCGTGCGCTGCGACACCGTCTGCGAGCTCGACGTCACCGGCACCGTCTCCGAGCGGGGCGACGACGAGGACAAGGTGAGCGTCGATCTGCGGTTCGACGAGACGACGCTGCAGGCGGGCGAGCGCCGGCTCCTGCGGCCCTCGGTCTCGCAGAAGGACGCGCGGCGGCTGCGCCGCGCGCTGAAGGACCGCAAGGGACTCTCGGTCGTCGTCCGCATCGCCGCGACGAACGGCGACGGCGAGACGACCGAGGAGACGATCAGCGAGGACGGCCTGCGCTAGACGGCCCGGGGTCGCGCCTCACGGCCCGCCCCGACCCGCGGTCTGCATCTCGACAGCCAGGTCTGGCTGTCGAGATGCGAGCTCTCGGCGCTACCGCTGCTTCGCGCGGACGCGGGCCGTCCGCTTGCCGACCGTGACGTCGACGCGATAGCCGCCCTTCCGCACGCGCGGTGAGACCGCCACGCGCGTGCCCTTGCGGACGATGCGGCGCACGACCTTCGTGCCGCGCCGCAGGCGGATGACGACGCGGGCGCGCTGGCCACGGGGGCGCTCGACGACGATCCGCGGCCGCTTCCTCCCGCGTGCCTCGCTCACCCGCACGACGGTCGGGCCGAGGTCGGCGATGTGCGTGCGGACGGCCGAGCGGTCGCGCTCGAGCTCCTTCGCGCAGAACGGGACGTCGATCCACTTCTTCTCGCTGAAGCGCTTCGTCTGGTCGCTCGTGCGCGGTGACGTGCGGTTCGGCGAGAGGCCGTAGGTGAGGAACGTGCGCACGTCGGGGCAGCGCGGCGTGAGGTGCACGGCCTGCATGAAGGAGGAGCCGTGCGTCACCTCGGTGTAGCCGCCCTTCGACGGCGTCCACGACGGCGTGATGACGTTGAAGATGC
The DNA here is from genome assembly GCF_059438195.1 of Paraconexibacter sp. Classification (NCBI taxonomy): domain Bacteria; kingdom Bacillati; phylum Actinomycetota; class Thermoleophilia; order Solirubrobacterales; family Paraconexibacteraceae; genus Paraconexibacter; species Paraconexibacter sp. The sequence continues at coordinate 28,623 of NZ_JBLKKY010000039.1, read as the reverse complement.
CGCTGCCGCCAGGGCCGCCGTGGATCGGGATCTTCTCGCCGCGCCGGGTGACGGTCTGACCGGCGCGCAGCGTCGCGTCGAGCGGGAGGCCCGCCTCCCCCATGTCCGACACGGCCTGCGCGAGCGCGTTCGCGACGAGCGGGTTCGCGGTGGCGAGCCGGGCGGGGGTGTTCACCGGGTCGGCGGGGTCGAAGGAGTCCGAGAACGGCCCGAGGATGCCGAAGGGCAGCGCGATCGGCAGGACGCCGGTCAGCCGCGTCACGAACCGCTGCCACAGCACGGCGCCGGGCGAGTCGAGGTCGTTGCGGAGGTCCCACCGGCGCAGCACCTCGCACGCCTGCGAGGAGCAGCCCTCCACGAGCTGGTCGCGCCACAGCTCGCCGCTGTAGACGCGGTTCTGGAGGCCCACCGTCATGAGGTTCTCGAGCGTGAAGCCCGGCTCGCCGAGCCCGTCGCTGCCGTCGAGCCGCTGCTGGAGCTGCTTGATCCCGATCCGCGTGCGCAGCGTCCGCGGCGCCCGCTCGTCGCCGATGATGCGGCTGTAGCCCTCGAGCGGCTGGTCGGGGTTCGTGAGCCAGTACGAGTCGTTCATGTTCGACACGTGGTCGTCGCGGCGCAGCGTCGGCAGCTTGCCCGGCCCGAGGATGCCCGGGACGATCGCGTCCGGGTCGCTTCCCGGGAGGCACGCGCCACGTGACCCGTCGAGCACCGGCAGCCGCTGGAGCTGGTCGACGACGACGCCGAGCGCCGTGTTGCATGCCGTGTACTTCTCGCGGTCGACGTGCGGGATGGATCCGACGTCCGCGTAGTAGGCGTTGCCGGCCGTGTCGGCGGCGATCGTGTTGACCCACGGGATCCCGAGGTACTTCTTCAGGATGCCGTCGACCTCGTCGACCGTCTGCGCCTTGTTCATCTCGAAGAAGTGGTTCAGCAGGCGACCGAAGTTGTCGACGTTCGCGTCGTGCATGGCGAACGCGGTCACCGGCGTCCACGGGAACAGCGGAAGGCCGAGCAGCGAGGTGAAGACCGGGCCGTGGTGCGAGGACCAGAGCGTCCGCGTGCGCGTCTTCCCGCCGCCGACGTCCACCCTCACGCGGTCGCCGGTCATCTTGCGCACGACGCCGTCCTCGACGTAGCTCGTCGGATCGCCGGGGACGAGCGTGAGCTGGTAGGGCACGAAGCGCCGCGCCGTGGAGACGGTGTGGCTCCAGGCCATGCCCTTCGTCGTTCCGATGAGGACGATCGGCACGCCGAGGAGCGAGCCGCCGGTGACGTCGATCTTCTCGTCTCTCACCGTGAGGTGCGCCTGATAGAAGCGCTCGGATCCCTGCCACGGGAAGTGCGGGTTGCCGTAGACGAGGCCGTGGCCCGACCGTGACGCCGCCTTGCCGATCGCGTAGGCGTTCGAGCCGAGGCCGCCGAGGCGCCGGTCGATCTCCCCGGGCGAGAGGGACCGCACGCGCGCCTCCGCGTCGACGGGGCCGGTGAGCGGCTGCGCGGCCGCGATCCCGTCGATCGCGACCCCGGTCGACGCGAGGATCGCGAGCGAGTGGAACCGCCGGTAGACGTCCATGAGCGTAATGGGACGGACCCACTCCTCGCCGCGGCACGCCGGATCGTCGATGCCGTCGGCGCCGCCGACCTCGCGCAGCCACGCGTTCCAGCCGGCGACGTATCCCTCGAGCGCCTCCTTGATCTCGGGGCGCGGCCCGATCGGCGGCTCCTGATCGACGAGCCGCTCGACGACGCCGCGGTCGATGATCCGCTGGTAGAAGAAGTCCGAGTTGAGGTTGCTCGCGCTCGAGCCGTTGCCGCGGATCACGTAGCGCCCGCTCTCGCCGAAGTGCTCGGAACGCTTCGCGTTCACCGTGACGTAGCTCTCGGCGACGACGCACGCGGCGTCCTCGGCGAGCGCCTTCGCGTACCCGTAGCCGGCCGACCTCAGGTCCTTCGCGTCGATGTGCGGGATGCCGGCGTCCGTCCTCGTCACCGTGACGTCGTAGCGCTCGGCGGCGCCGGCACCGGCCGCGGCCGAGAGAAGGGCGACGCTCGACGCGACGCTGGTGACGAAGACGGCACGGACCCTGGACATGGCGCGGCACCCTAGTTGAACGCGAGCGTTCGCGCGACGCGGGTCGAGGACTCCGCCCTCGCGACGCGGGCCGGCCGGCCGACGTCGCCGACCCGCGGTGTGCATCTCGACAGCCAGGTCTGGCTGTCGAGATGCACACACGACCCGAGGGCCGACGCGGGCCGGGAGCGACCGGGCCCCCGGCCCGCTGGGGCTCTCAGCCTGCTGCGGCGAGGCGGCGGTCGACCTCCTGGATCACGGTCTTGCGACCGCGGTGGCTGTGCTCGTAGAGGCGGACGGCGGCGAGCGTCGCGGGGTCGGCGACCGCGAGTCGGTCCGCGATGTCGGCCGCCGTCATCTCGTCGTAGCCGTCCCACGGGGCGTCGACCGTGAGGTTCGCGCCCGCGCCCGCGCCTTCGCCGTAGCCCTCGTCGGCGTCCTCGCGGACGAGCTCGGGGCGGACCTCTTCGATGTGCGCCGGCTCGAACTCGGGCTGCGACGGCGGTCCCATGTCGTCCGGCTCCGGCCGGGTGATCGGCGGCGAGACGTCCGGGGCGACGGCCGACGGGACCTCCGGGGCGGGCGTCGCGGCCCCGGCCGAGGGCGCGGTCTCGGCGCGCCGCGGCGCCGACGGCGGGACCGGCCGCTCGAAGGCGGAGACGGGGACGGGCTCCGCCGTCGATCCGTCACCGCCGGGGCGGACGCGATCGACGACGGCCGAGACGAGGTGGACGCCGACGCGCGCGCCCGTGCGGACGGTCTTCTTCGTCAGGCGCGCAGTCGTCGAGAGAGGAGAGGTGAGTCCCATGTCCCCCGTGTACCCGGTGCCCGAGGACTGTCACCGCGCAGGGCGCGCGCAGGACCGGTTGCAGGCGCATCGGCGTCCCGCGATCTCGGCGACGATCCCCGGCGATGCGCCCGCGCCTCGCTCTCGCCGCCGTCGCGGCCGCCCTCGTCCTCCCCGCCCCGTCGCTCTCCGCGCAGGTCGCCGCGCCCGCACCCGACCGGTCGGCCGAGCCGCCGCGTCCGCGCGCCGCGGACGTCTTCCCGACGACCGCGTCCTCGCTCGCGATGCGCGCGACCCCCGATGGGAAGGTCGTGCGGCGCCTGCCGAAGGGCACCGAGGTCCGCATCGTCTGCCAGCGCAACGGCCCGCTCGCGAGCGCTCGCGGAGGTCGCACGCGCGTGTGGGACCGCGTCCTCGTCGACGGCCGGCGCGGATGGGTCTCCGACGGCTACGTCGACACCGGCACCTCGGGCCTCGTCGCGCCGATGTGCGGCGTCGGGACGCCGCCGGCCGACCAGGTCGGCGAGGGGCGCTGCGCCCCCTCTTCGCCCTTCGACCTCCTCCCGCCGTTCGCGCGCGCCGAGGACCTCGTCACCGCGGCGCTGCCCGCGGCGCGGGAGTCGCGGGCGCGCTTCGCCGTGCCCGTGTCGGTGACGCTCGCCCAGGCGATCCTCGAGACCGGCGGCGGGCGGGTCGCCGCGCTCGCGAACAACTACTTCGGCATGAAGGCGCAGGAGGTCGGCCGCCGGACGTGGCGCTGGGAGGACATGGCGGGCGGCTGCGTCTTCAAGAAGACCTGGGAGGTCCGCCGCGGCCGCAGCGCGACGGAGATCGCCGCCTTCCGCGCCTACCGGTCGCTCGGCGATTCGATTCTCGACCACGGTCGCCGCCTCGCGACGAACCCCGTGTACGCGAAGGCCTTCGCGCACGTCGACGACCCGCCCCGCTTCGCCCGGGAGATCGCCCGGCGCTACGCGACGGACCCGCGCTATGCGACGAAGATCCTCGCGCTCATCGAGCGCTACGACCTCGCCGCCTTCGACGACTGACCGGCCCCTCAGCCGGCGCTCAGGGCACGCATCTCGGCGATGACCGCCGGATCGACCGACTCGAGTCGCTCCTCGAGCCGGCCGTCGCACGTGTCGAGCTCGACGACCACGCGTTCGTCGTCGAGGTGGACGATGCGCCAGCGCCCCCCGAAGAGCTCCCACCGCTCGATCCGGTCCAGGGTGAGCATGCGGGGAGCGTCTCACGCGCGCGACCGCGGCGCGGCCGCCGGGCTCAGGAGGCGGGCACGGGCTCCGCCGCGAGCGCGAGCCGCTCCTCCCACCACTCCGGCGGCGTCCGGGCGGCGAAGTCGCCGAAGCTCTCGCCCGCGTCGCGATGGCCGTCGAACAGCGTGAGGATCTCGAGGACCGTCGCGTGGAGGTCCCAGTGCGGCACCTTCTTCGCGACGACCTCCCCGAACCGCGCGTTCGGACCGAGCCGGCCGCCGATCCGGATGTCCATCGCCTCGACCATCTCGCCGTCGACGCGCTTGAGGACGCCTTCGATCCCGATGTCGCCGATCTGGTGCTGCGCGCAGCTCGACGAGCAGCCCGCGAAGTGCACGCGGATCGCGTCTCCCGTCGCCGAAGCAGGCGCATGGGCGTCGAGGAACGCGGTGAGCTCGGCCGCGCGGTCCTTGGTGAAGACCTTCGCGAGCCCGCAGAACTCCTTGCCCGTGCACGTCTGCACGCCGCGCGTGAAGGCCGACGGGTCGGCGCGGAGCTCGTCGCGGACGAGCGGCTCGGCGAGGAACGCCTCGACGCGGGGGTCGGGGACGTGCGGGACGACGATGTTCTGCTGGTGCGTGAGGCGGATCTCCCCCGTCCCGTACTCGCGGGCGAGATCGATGACCGCCTGGAACCGGTCGGCGCCGATCCGCCCGATCGGCACGCAGAGCCCGATCGCGGAGCGCTCGCCGCAGCGCTGCGGAGTGACCCCGATGTGGTCGTCGCCGCGCGGCGCGGGCGTGCTCGGCGCCCCGGGCCGCAGCGCGCGCCCCACCCGGGCCTCGAGCTGCTCCCGGAAGGCGTCGGGGCCGATGCGATCGAGGAGGAACTTCATGCGGGCCTTCCCGCGCTTGTGCCGGTTCTCCTCGGCGTCGCGGAAGAGCCCGGTGATGTGCTCGACGACCTCCGGGGCCTCGTCCGCGGTGACGAACACGTCGATCCAGCGCGCGAGCCGCGGGGCTGAGGAGAGGCCGCCGCCGACGCGGACGTTGAAGCCGGGCGTCCCGTCCTCCGCCACCGCACCGGAGAGGGCGACGTCGTTGATGAGACCGCGCGCGCAGTCCTCGAGGCATCCCGTGACGCTGATCTTGAACTTCCGCGGGAGGTTCGAGTACTCGCGGTTGCCGAGCAGCCGCTGGTGGATCGCCTCGGCGGTCGCGTGGCCGTCGACGACCTCGTCGTGGGCGACGCCGGCGAGCGTGCAGCCCACGACGTTGCGGGTGACGTCGCCGCAGGCGCCCGTCGTCGTCAGACCGACCTCCTCGAGCCGGCGGAGGATCTCCGGCATGACGTCGAGCGTGATCCAGTGGATCTGCACGCACTGGCGCGTCGTGCAGTCGAGCATGCCGCGGCCGTGCTCGCCGGCGATCCATGCGAGCACGTCGGCCTGCTCGGCGGTGAGGACGCCCTGGACGACCTTCACGCGCAGCATGTGGAAGCCGTCCTTCGTGTTGTGCTCGTAGAGCCCGTGCCACTTGAAGCGGAAGCGATCGCCCTCGTCGAGCACGGGCTCGGCCTCGGCCGCGGCGCGCAGCAGGTCGGCCCTCGCGTCGAGGGGGTCCTTCTCGGCCTTGATGCGTTCGTGCTTGGTCATCGCGCCTTCGGGTCGTGGGACGGTCCGGCGGCTCGCTCCGCGAGACCGCGAGCGCGATATATATCAATCTCTGTCGGGTTTATGCCTATTGGGTCGGCGAGGCGCCCCCTAGGGTGCGGCGTCTCTCGGCCGCGCCGCGCCGGCGCTAGGTGAAGACGGCCTCGTAGCGGGCCACCGCCGTGTCGCGGCCGATCGGGACGAGGAAGATCTCGAAGGCCCCGAGCTCGGCGTGGCGGAGCGGGTAGGTGGCCTGTGGCAGCAGCGGCTCCGCCGGACCCCGGAAGACGAGCGAGAACGGCGGGCGCCCGCGGTCGCCCGGCGGCGCCGGTGATGCGGTCGCCTCGTCGAGGACGAGCTCGACGGTCGTCTCGGCCCCGTCGGCGCGGCGCGCGTGAAGGGCGAACGTCGTCCCGACGTGCGGCGCGAAGGTCTCGCGGGTGGCGGTGGCGAGCACTACCGCAGGGTGACACGGCGGCGCGTCGTCGCGCGCTTCCCGTCGCGATCGCGGGTCGTCACGCGGAGGACGTACTCGCCGCGCGCGAGGGAGCGCTTCGCCCGCAGCGGGATGCGGACGCCGTGGCGGCCCTTGAGCCGCCGCGAGCCGCGTGCCCTCACGCTGTCGCCGCGGACGAGCGAAGCGCTCACCGCGACGATCCCCTGGCCGCGAGCGATGCGCACGTCGGCCGCCACCTCGTCGCCCCGTCGGGCGACGGTCGCCGCGAGGACCTTGCGCGGCCGGCGCCGCTTCCGGGGGCGCGCCTCCTCCTCGACCTCGCCCGAGGTCGCCGGCGCGCCGCCCGCCGACGGAGCGGCCGCGGCCGGCGGAGGCGGAGGCGGTGGCGGCGGAGGCGGAGGAGCTGCGGCCGGTGCAGCGTTCGTCGCCTGCATCGGCTCGGGGGCGACCTCGACGGCATCGGCGATCGGGAACGACCGGTCGACGACGACCTCGTAGCGCTGCCGGCCGTCGGTCGACGCGCCGACCGGGACGAGGAAGAGCGGCGCGATCCCGAGGTCCGGGTTCCCGAGGCCGTAGACGCCCTGCGTGAGGAGGGGCGCCGAGGGACCGCTGAACAGGAGGCCGAAGACGTCCTCGCGCCCGGCGAGCGCCGGCTCGGTCGCGGCGCGGACGAGGTCGCCGACCGCGTCGAGTCGCAGCGCGACCCCGTGTCCGTCCGGCGTCGTCGTCGTGAACGTCCGCCCCGCGAGCGGCGTGTAGGCCGAGCGCCGCAGGTGGCCCGGCGTCGCCGCGCCGGCCTCCGTGGCGAGGCGGCCGACGCCGCCGAGGGCGACGGCCACGGTCGCGGCGCCGCCGACCTGCACGAGGCGACGGCGGGTGATGTGGAGATCGGCGGTCGGCTCGGTCATGCCGGTGACTCTCGTGTCGGTGTGTCGGCGGCCCCGTCCGGGCGCCGCTCGTGGAGGTCGTAGGCCCCGGCGTCCGCGACGGGCCGGAACCCGAGGCGCGCGTAGAGCGACCGCGCGCGGTTGAGCTTCTCGACGTGGATCGTCACGGGGGCACCCGTGCGGTCGGACTCGTCGAGGATCGTGCGGAGGATCGCGCCGCCGACGCCCCGTCCCCGGTGCTCGGGGAGGAGCGCGACGTCGACGACGCGGATCTCCTCGCGCGTGCGGTCGACGTAGAGCCGGCCGGCGTCGACGCCGTCGACGACCACGACGGCGCGCTCGGTCTCGGGCCGCTGCGCCGACCAGTAGCGGTCCTGGGCCGCGAACTGCATGCGGACGAACGCGTCGAGGTCCTCCTCGCTCCATGGCACGGCGGCGAGCTCCTCCTCGCGCGTGCTGCGGTAGACGCGCACGAGCAGCTCGCGGTCGGCGACCGGGTCGACGGGTCGCAGGGCGACGTCAGCTGCGAGGAGGGAAGACACCTTGGAGCGCGATGTTGAAGTTGAGCGTGAGGTACGGCTGGAGGTTGTTGTGCGGCGCGTCGCCGCCGGCGGGCGCGAGCGCAGAGGTGCTGAGCGTCACGTCGGCCGTGCTCTGGTAGAGCGTGCCGCCGGCCGACGGCGCGAGGCTCGCCGCCGAGCTCGGGACGTTCGTGTCGCCCGTGTCGATCCCGTTGGCGCGCATCGTGTGGGCGTGGGACGGGATCTCGCTCTCCAGCAGCGTCACCGTGTCGGAGCCGCCCGCCTCCCCCTGGTCGCGAAGCGTGAGACCGGGCCCCTGCCCGTGATGCATGGGCGTCCGGCCCTTGAGGTCGGGCAGCGCGAAGTTCGACTTCCCGTCGCCGCCGTACATCGTGCCGAGGAGCGAGAACAGCGCCGTGTTCTGCGACAGCGGAAGGAGCTGGCCGTCGCAGAACGCCCAGCCCTGCGGGGCGAAGTTGAAGGGGAAGATGCGGATCTCGGCGACGAACGGATCGGCCACGGTGACTCCTAGGTGGGCGACGGGAAGATCCCGAAGAGCGAGACGATGAAGCTGATGCAGAGGTACGGCTGGAGGTTGGCGTGCGGCTGCGAGCCGCCGGTCGGGCCGATCGCCGCGGGCGAGAGGTCGACGCCCGGCGCGTCGTTGATGTACGGCGTGACGTTGTAGGAGCTCGCGAGGAGGTTCCCGGCCGGGGTGGTGAGCGACCCGGCGCTCGAGGTCGCGAGGAGGGGATGCGAGTGGGCCGGGACCTGCTGCGTCGTGAGCGTGATCTCCTCCGCCCCGCCGGTCTCGGCGAGGATGAAGCCGTTGCCTTGGTGGATCGGGATCCGACCGCGGAGATCGGGGAGGGCGAACGTCGACTGCCCGTCGCCGCCGTAGGTCGTGCCGATGAGCTGGAAGAGCGTCTCGTTCTCGCTGATCGGGAGGAGGCTGCCGTCGCAGAACGCCCACCCCGCGGGGGGGAAGTTCCCGCCGAACATCCTCAGCTCTCCGACGTAGGGCTGTGCCATCGGGTCGTCCTCTCAGTTCGGGCTCGGGAAGATGCCCTGCAGGGCGATGCAGAAGGACACGGTGAGGAAGGGCTGCATGTTGAGGTGCGCCTGGCTGCCGCCCGTGTTCGTCACGGAGCTCGCGGTCATCGCCGTCGTCGGGCTGGTCGCCGAGTAGACGTTGTTCGCGCCGCCGAGCACGCGGCCCGTCGGCACCGCGGAGCCGCCGCTCGCGCTGCTCGAGCCCCGCGCGGCGTGCGTGTGCTGCGGCAGCTCGCCCATGGAGATCGAGTGCGCCTGCTCGCCGCCGCGCTCGCCGAGCGTGTGACCCGATCCGTCGTGGATCGGCGTGCGGCCGCGCAGGTCGGGGAGCGCGAAGTTCACGCGTCCGTCGCCCCCGTACGTCGTGCCCAGGAGCGAGAAGAGCGCCTGGTTCTGGTTGATCGGGAGGAGCTGCCCGTTGCAGAGCGCCCAGCCGCGCGGCGCGAACGAGAAGGACATGAGTCGGATCTCCGCGAGGAACGGCTCAGCCATCGCAGCGGCCTCCGCTCGTCGTCGTCCGGGTGGTCGTCACGGACATGTCGTCCCTCCGCCGGTGAAGCCGCCGCCGGGCGGCGAGTTGACGCTCGCGAGGACGGTGTTGCCGCCCCCGTTGTTCGTGTCCACGAAGGTCTGCACGGCCGCCGTGTCGGTCGCGGTGCCGCCGTAGCCCGGCAGCCGGATCGTCGTGCTCTGTCGCTGGCGCAGCCGCACGTCGATGTCGCCGTTGTTGAGACCGCTCGTCGAGAGGGTGTTCCCGGTGACGACCGCGCACGCCTGGTACGTGTCACCCGGCACCGTGCCGATGTTGAGGCTCACGCCGTGCTTCGAGAGCCCGGCCGTGCCGGCGGAGCTGCCCGGGTCGGTGATCGTGTTGCCGGTGATCGTCGTGTTGAGCGCACCGGCGGACGCGACCGCGCCGCCGCCCGCGAGCACGTCGACCCCGTGGTTGTTGTAGCCGCGGATCGTGTTGCCGGTCACCGACCACGTCGCCGTGCCCTGACCGGCGTTCTGCAGCCGCAGGCCGGAGCCCTCGAGCGAGCCCGAGTCCGCGACGCCGGACACGCCGATCTGGTTCGTCGAGAACGTCCCGGTGAGCGACGACGTCCCGGGGGTCTTCACCGCGAGGACGGCGTGGCCGACGGCGTCGCGGAACGTGTTGCCGGTGATGGACATCGTCGTGTCGCCGCCGACCCCGTCGTCGAAGAGCGAGAGTCCGCCGCCGCCGGTCGCGATCGCCGGGTGGGCGTTTGAGAAGGCGTTCCCCGTCATCACGAGGTCGCCGGCCCCCGCCCCGGCGTGGCTGAACTGGAGGAGGTCGCCGCGCGCGCTCGTGAACGTGCTCGTCTGCACCGTCGCCTTGAACGCCCCGGCCGTCGACGTCGACTCCAGGAGCACGCCGTCGTTGCCGCCCGCGGTGCTGTTCGCGCCGATCGCGACGGTGTCGAGCGTGAGGCGGTCGAGCGACCCGCTCGAGTTGACGACCGCGAGGTTGTCCGAGTGCCCGCCGCTGATCGCGGTCCGCGTCACCGCCGCGGAGCCCGTGAGGTTCGTGAGCCGCACGCTCGCGTCGTTGAACGGGCTCGCGGCGTTCGTCCCGTTCGTGCCGCCGATGACGCTGTCGGTGAGCGTGAGGCCGCTCACGCCGTCGCCGCGGATCGCGTAGTTCGCGTGGTCGTGGACGTGCATCCGCGTGAGGGACGGCGCGCGAGTCGAGCGCAGGACGATGCCGGTGCCCGTCGGGGCGGTGCTGCTGTCGTCGCCGCCCGGCGCGTTGCGGATCTCACCGCCGGTGCACCCGGGCGACGCGGCCGTGCACGTGCCGCCGGCGCCCGTCACGGTGAGGCCGGCGCTCGAGCCCGTGTTGTCGAGCACGATGCCGTTCGGCGCGCCGAACGACGAGATGCTCTGGAAGGTCACCCCGGCCGCCCCGATGGCGGTGCTCGCGATGCGCAGAGCGCGGCCGGTCAGCGTGCTGATCGTGTTGCCCGCGCCGGTGACGACGAGCGTGCCGCTCGCGTTCGCGTCGAGACCCCGGCCGCTCGTCGTGTCGATGTCGAGGCCGCCGCCCGAGAACGAGAGCGTGTGCCCGCTGCTCGACGTCATGACGACGGCGTCCTGGGTGCTGCTCATGATCTGCTTCGTCGCGCCCGAGAAGGTCGTCGTCCCCCCCGTGTTGCCGGACAGCGTGATCCCGCCGCCGGAAGTGGAGGAGTCGGTGATCGCCCCGGAGATCGTCACCGCGCCGCCGGTGCGGTTCGTCACGTCGGCGACCGCCGCCGCGGCGACGCCGATCGCGCCGCCGTACGTGACGTCGCCGCTGCCGCTGTCGACGTCGACGGCGATCCCGGCCGCGCCGGCGATCGTGCCGGCCGGCGCGGAGAACGTGCCGCTCCCGAGACCGGCGAGATCGATGCCGTCGCCGGTGCTCGCCGACGAGCTCACGCTGTCGAGCTCGAGCGTCGAGCCGGGGGCGCCGCTCACGGCGACGGCCGGGCCGCCGGTCGCGGCGATCGTGTCGGTCCCCGCGGCGTCGAGCGTGACGGCGCCCGTCGTCGTGAGACGCAGGGCGGGCGTCGCGCCGCTCGTCGTGAGGACGACGTCGTCGCCGGTGCCGTCACCGAGCGCGATCGTGCCCGTGGTGGAGACGAGGGAGACGCCGCCCGAGGTCGACCCTGTCGTCGTGAGAGCGTCGAACGCGCTCGTTCCGAGCGCCGTGCTCGCAACGTCGAGCGCCGGCCCGCCCGAGGTCGCGGACGTGATCGCGCTCGCAGGTGCGAACGTCACCGTCCCCGCGTTGCTCAGTCGGATGCCCGCAGCGGTGCCCGACATCGTCACGGCGAGATCGGAGATCGCGATCGTGCCGGTCGTCCCGGCGAGCTCGAGGCCCGGCTGCGTGCCGGCCGCCGAGCCGTCGGTGATGACGACGTCGTCGATCGTCGCGCCGGCGACCGCGGGGCCGCTCGTGCCCGCGCCGGGGCCGCCGCCGATCCCGCCGCCGCCGTCGCCTGGCGCGATCTCGACGCCGGTGACGCGGGTCTGGCTCTGGAGGACGACCACGTCCTCCGGATTCGTCGTCGTGAGCACGGGGCGTCCGGAGACGCTCGCGGGATGGAGCACCTCCGGGCCGAGCGGACCGGCGCCGTCGGGGTCGAGGGTGAGGCCCGTGCGCTCGCCGACGAGCGCGCCCTGCGGATCGAGGAGGTAGCCCGTCGAGAGGTTCGTCGAGGTCCCGTCACCGCGGAAGACGTACGTCGCGTCGCCGGTGCCCGACGCTCCCTCGGCCTCGAGGAGCGTGTCGAACGGCGCGTCGGAGGTGCCGTCGCCGCCGTCGGCGTCGCTGTTGCGGACGTACCAGACCTCGCCGTTGATCGGGAAGCTGATCGTCGCGGTGTCGTTGGCCACCGTCGACGCGTTGCACGGCGAGGCGTCGCAGATCCGGTACGTGAACGTGTCGGTACCGGTGTCGCCGTCGTCCGGCCGGTAGGTGAACACGCCGTTCGCGGCGATCGTGATCGACCCGCCGAGAGTCGTCGCGGCGTCGGTCGCCGTCTCGACGACGAGGTCGGTCGGATCGGAGTCCGGGTCGGTCGCGCCGTCGAGCAGCGAGCCGGTCACCGTGCGGCCCGCCTCGCCGGCCGGACGCACGGTCCCGACGAAGAGGCTCGTGTTCCCGACCACGGGATAGCTCTTCGCCTGGGCCGTCGGCGCGTCGGAGACCCCGTTGATCGTGAGCGAGACCGTCGCCGTCGACGTCGCGCCCGCGCCGTCGGCCATCGTGTAGGTGAAGGAGTCGCTGTCCGACTCGCCCGTCGAGAGGCTCTGGAACACCGCGCCTGGGTCGTAGGTGTACGCGCCGTCGGCCCCGATCGTCACCGACGCGCCCTTCGTCGACGTGCCGGTGAGCGTCACCGAGCCGTTGAGCCGCGTGACGGCCTTCGTATCGCCCGTGTCCGCATCCGTGTCGTTGCCGAGGACGCCGGGCGCCGGGACGACGAGCGGCGTGTCCTCATCGGTCGTGCCGCTGTCCGCGACCGCGGTCGGGGCGTCGTTGACGGCGGTGATCGCGATGTCGCGGGAGGCGATGTTGCTCGCCGCGCCGCCGTCGTCGGTCGCGCCGAAGGTGATCGTCCGGGTGCTCGTCGACGGGGACTCGCTGACGTTCTCGTAGGTCACCGAGCGCAGGGCGAGCTCGTACGCGGCGACCGTCGCGGTGCCGGTGAGCGTGAGGATGCCGGTGAAGGCGTCATAGGACCCGGTGATCGCGGCCGTGTCGGTGAACGCGAGCCGGTCCTGAGCGCTCGTGTAGTTCGACGCGACGCGCACCGATGCTCCGCCGATGAGCGTCGAGTCCGGATCGGTGACCGTGAGGCCGGGGTCGACGGCGACGGGGCCGTCGTTCTCCGTGTACGCGAGCGCCGCCGCGGTCGCCGTGATGACCGGCCCGTCGGGCGCCGCGGTGATCGCGATGTCGCGCGTCGCCGGGGTGCTCGAGGCGTCGCCATCGCTCGCGACGAACGTGATCGTGCGGCTCGTACCCGGGTCGCCGCTCGTGTGGCGGAAGGCGACCGAGCGCAGGGCCGTCTCGTAGTTCGCGACCGAGCTCGCGCCGGTGAGGGTGAGCACGCCCGTCCCCGTGTCGTAGCTGCCGGTGATGCCGTTCTGATCGGTGAAGAGGAGCTCGTCGGCGGCGCGCAGCCCCGCGGAGATCGAGACCGTCGCGCCGGTGAGCGTCGTGTCGTCAGCGTCCGACACGGTGAGCGCGGGGTCGACCGGCGTCGCGGGATCACCCTCGCTGTAGGCGAGGGGGGTGGCCGTGGTCGTGACGACGGGCGCCGCGTTGACCTGGATGACGGTGATCGTGAACGCCTTCTCGACGCTCCCGCCCGCGCCGTCGTCGGCGCGCACCCGCACGCTGAGGGAGCTCTTCGTGTCGAAGTCGAGGACGACCGCGGTCCGCAGCTCGCCGCCGACGATCGTGAACGAGGCGTTGTCGTCGTCGCCCGCTCCCGCGACGAGCGAGAACGTCGCCGTCGCGCCGGCGTCCTCGTCGACCGCGCTCAGGGTCCCGACGGGCTCGCCGGCCGGACGGCCCTCCGCGACCGTCGCGTTGGAGAGGGTGATGTCGGTCGGCGCGTCGTTCGCGTCGGTCACGGAGATGGCGATCGCCTGCTCGACGGACTCGCCGCCGCCGTCGGTCGCGCGGACGCGGACCGTGTAGCTGCTCTTCGTCTCGAAGTCGAACGGCGCGACCGTGCGCAGCTCGCCGCCGACGATCGCGAACGAGGCGTTGTCATCGGCGCCGGTGCCCGGCACGAGCGCGAACGTCGCGGTGTCCCCCGCGTCGGGGTCGGTCGCGGAGAGCGTGCCGACCGCCGTTCCTCCCGGGAGGTTCTCGGCGACCGTCGTGCTGCTCGCGACGATCGCGGTCGGCGCCTCGTTGACGTTCGTCACCGAGATCGTGAAGGCGCGCTCGAGCACGCCGCCGACGCCGTCGGAGACCGCGAGACGCACGGTGTAGGAGGACTTCGTCTCGAAGTCGAACGGCGAGGCGGTGCGCAGCGTCCCCGCCGAGAGCGTGAACGAGCCGTTGTCGGCGTCGCCGGGACCGGACGCGAAGGAGTAGCTGAGGGTGTCGCCCGGGTCGGGGTCGGTCCCGACGAGGTTGCCGACGGTCGAGCCCGCCGGGAGGTTCTCGGCGACGCTCGCGTTGGTGAGCTGGAGGTCGGTCGGCGCGTTGTTCGGAGGCGCCTGGGGCGGCGTCGGGGCCGGCGGCGTCGGCGTGGTGCCGGTCGGCGGGCGCTGGGGCGGGGCGGTCGGCGGACCCTGCCCTCCGGGGGGCTTCGGCTTGTTCGGCTTGCCGCGCAGCGGGAGGGAGAGGACCTCGACGCCCACCGTCTGCCGGCCGCGGCGCCGCGCGCCGCGCGCCGTGACCCGCAGCTTGAGGTTCTTCCCGGTCGACTTGCGGTTGAGGAGGAGCTTGAGGCTCGTCGTGCCCCGGGGCACCCGGATCTTCGCCGAGCCGAGCTGCTTCGACCCGCGGACGATCGCGAAGCGCAGCGCGAGGCGCCGCTTCGCCGTCACCTTCACGCGCAGCGTGCGGCTCTTGAGGCTCGCGGTGCGAACCGTGAGGCCGACCGTCCCGAGCTTGACGTAGCGCGGCTTCGCGGCCGAGCGGGCGTCGGGCGCAGCGGCCGTGGCGAGATTTCCACCGGCGAGGGAGCCGACGGCGAGGGCGAGGACCAGGGACGAGCCGCATGCCGCGGCCCGCGGGAGTGTGCGCATTGCTGACCGTCCTTCTGGACCGCCGGACGGCGGACGCGCAGCAAGGTACTCCTTCTTGCGACGCGCGGTGAAATTCTTTTCCGCCTCGATGGGGTCGTCGCACCGCATCCCGGGGCGACGCGGGATCTTCACGAGTCCTCCCGGGCCACGCGGTCGCCGCCCGCGATCTTCGCGCGGTAGAGCGCGCGGTCGGCGGCGAGCGTCGTCCCGCGCGGGTCACGCCGGTGCTCGGCGACGCCGATGCTCGCGGTGACGCCCTCATCGGCGACCGAGCGCGCGACGGCCTCTCGGACCCTCTCGGCGACGGCTGCGGCCGTCTCGACGTCGGTGCCGGGGAGGAGCACGCCGAACTCGTCGCCCCCCAGTCGAGCCGCGAAGTCACCGGCGCGGACGGCGTCGCGGATCGACGCCCCCACCCGGGCGAGGAGCGCGTCGCCGCGCTGGTGCCCCGCGCGGTCGTTCACCTCCTTGAACCCGTCGAGGTCGATGACGAGCGCCGCGAGCGGGAACCCACCGGAGAGCTCCGCGAACCGCTCGTCCCACGCGCGCCGGTTCGGCATCCCGGTGACGGGATCCGTGAGGGCGAGGAGCCGGTAGTCCCGCGCGCGACGTGCCTGCAGCCGCACGAGGTCGCCGAG
This sequence comes from Paraconexibacter sp., assembly GCF_059438195.1. Taxonomy (NCBI): domain Bacteria; kingdom Bacillati; phylum Actinomycetota; class Thermoleophilia; order Solirubrobacterales; family Paraconexibacteraceae; genus Paraconexibacter; species Paraconexibacter sp. Next base: position 13,059 of record NZ_JBLKKY010000039.1, on the reverse strand, counting down.
CTCGGCCGCGGTGGACGCGAGCTCGCGCGCAACGGGATCGCCGTCGTCGGGATGGGAGGCGCTCGCCGTCGCCGACGTCTCCGCGATCTGCGGCCGCGTGGGGGCGTCCCGCACGAGTCGGAGCGCCGTCTCGACCGCTCCCTCGGCGTCGGCGACGTACCCCTCGTAGGCGAGGAGATCGTCCGGGACCCCGCGGCCGCCGATCATCACGGAGACCGATGGATCCGCCGTCGCGATCGCCGCGACGGCACGCTGGAGGACACCGACGTCCTCGGGCATCGTGAGCGAGAGACCCGCCAGGTGGGGCCGGTGGCGGCGCACGGCGTCGGCGATCCCGTCGGGCGGCGTGTCCGCGCCCAGGTAGACCGTGTCGAACCCCGCGCCGTCGAGGACGTCCGCGATGACCCGCAGGCCCATCGAGTGCCGCTCACCGGAGATCCCGGCGAGGAGGATGCGGACGCCGTTGGGCACGGCGCCCTCGATGACGAGCGGGTAGACCCCCGCGAGCGCCCGCTTGCTCACTCCGGTCGCCGCGTGCTCGACGCCGACCGAGAGCTCGCCGGCCTGCCACAGCACGCCGATGCGCTCGAGGGCCGGCTGCACGATGCGCGCGTACACGGTCGCGGGCGCGACGCCCGATCCGAGAGCCTCGCGCAGCACGAGCTCGGCGACGGGCGCATCGGCGGCGACGAGGGCGTCGAAGTACCGCTCGCAGAGGTCCCGGGCGCGGTCGTCGTCGCGGCGGCGCCCGCGGCGTTCGGAGGACTTCTGCATGCCGCGATCCTCGCCCGGAGCCCGGCGCCCGGCATCCGTAGGCGCCCGCGCCCCGCTGCGGCTTTCCCCGGCCTCCCCCGCCCGCGCGTCGCGTCGCTCCTCACGGGTACCGGACGGCCATGTGCAACCCCTTCGCGCTGCCGGGCATCCTCCTCGAGGACCTCCGCGCGCTCTCGCGCGCGGTCAAGAGGCTCCCCGAGATCGAGCGGCTCCTCGTCCACCGCCTCGCGGCGATGCACGAGACGGTGGAGGCGATCCCCGATCGCATCGACGCGATCCTCCAGGAGAGCTACGCGCGCGAGCTCCGCGCGATCGACAGCCTGCCGGAGCGCTTCGACGAGATGCACCGCGAGATCGCCGAGATCCGCGAGATCGTCGACAACCTCCGCGGGCCGTCGGAGCGCCTCGCGCGCCTCGACGACAAGCTGCCGGGTGACGGCTGAGCCATCGCGCGGGCCCGCCCGCGCCACGCAGCGCGGCTCCGCCAGCGTGGCCTCCTCGTCGCGTCGGAGGCGCATCTGCGCGCGACTTCCCCCGCGACGCGGGGAGAAAACGGCGGGTCTCCCGGCGGCCCGACCTGAGAGGGTCCACCGCGGTCATGACGGCGGACGTGAACGACGCGATGGTCACCACGGGGCGCCTGCGACACCGCCAGGCGTCCTTCACGCTCTTCGTCGCGTTCGCCTTCACGGTCATGGCCGACCCGCTCTCCTCGGTCGCCTACGCGATCGAGGCCGCGCTCCACGCCCTCGACGGCGACCTCCGGGTCCTCGTCCCGACGATGGTCCTCGTCGTGGCGACGATCGCGCTCGTCGCGGTCACGTACCACGACCTCATCGGACGCTTCCCGGGAGGCGGCGGCAGCGCGGAGGCGCTCGCCTCGGCGTTCGGCGAGTCCTGGGCGTTCCTCCCCGCCGGCGCCCTCCTCGTCGACTTCACGCTCACGATCGCCGTGAGCTGCGCCGCCGGCGCGTCGGCCATCATCGCCTACGCCCCCGACCTCGCCGAGCTGCGGACCGTCATCGCGCTCGTGCTCGCCGGCGCCGTGGCGGCCGGCGCCGTCCTCGGCCACCGCGGACGCGTCGTCTTCGCCACGGCGACGCTCTTCTTCCTCGTGACCGCGGCGGTCGTCGTCGTTCGCGGCGCGGTCGAGGGCCCGGTCGCGGCCCACCCGTCGCTCATCGGCGAAGGCGTCGACGCTCCCCTCGCGGCCGTCCTCCTCGCGATGCCGCTCGGAATGGCGCTCGCGACCGGCATCGAGGCGCCGTCGAACGCGATCGCCCAGCTCGGCAGCCTCGACGACGATGCGCGCCGGCGCTTCGGCCGCCTCACCCTCTGGCTCATGGTCGGGCTCGTCGGCGCCCTCACCGCGGCCATCACGCTGCTCGCCGTCCTGCTCTCCGTGGGCCTCCCGGGTCCCGACTCGACGCTCCTCGCCGACGTCGCCCGCGAGGTGACCGGGGGTGACGCGTCCTTCGCCGCCTTCCAGGCGCTCAGCGCGCTCCTCCTCCTCGCGGCGGCCGCCTCCTCCTACCTCGCCGGCTCAGGGCTCCTCGCGGCGCTCGCCGGCCACGGCGACGAGGGCCTGCTGCCGCGTCGCTTCGCGATGCGCAACGGATTCGAGGCCCCGGTATGGGGCGTGAGCGCCCTCGCGGTCGCCGCGGGCGTCCTCATCGTCCTCAGCGGCGGCGAGGACCAGGCGATCGTCCAGTTCTACGCCGTCGCGGTGTTCGCGGGGTTCCTCGGCGCGACGACCGCGTGCGCCCGGCTCTCGCTGCGCGACGGCCGGCGCCGCATGTTCCTCGTCAACGTCGTCGGCTCGGTCGTCATCGCGTTCGTCCTGGTCCTCAACCTCCGTCGCCTGGACGGGCTCATCTCGCTCGCGGCCTCGGGGACGGCGTCGCTCCTGCTCTGGCGGACCTGGATCGCACGCGGGCGCCCGAGCGGCGTCGCGCAGGCGCTTCGCTGACGCCGGACAGGCGACCGGTGGAACATTCGTCCGTTTCCGTCGAATTCGACTCAAGCGTCGGACTTCCCCGTCTACTTTGAGGCCGGGCACGTCCGTGCCCTCCACGGAAGGAGTCCGGAGATGAGAACCTCGCCGCGGTCGGTGCTCGCCGTGGCCGCAGCGGTCCTCGCGGCCGCGATGGCGGTCTTCGCGGTCCAGATCGAGCGGTCGCAGTCCACGTCACGGGAGGACGTCGAGGAGCGGGTCCGGGAGCGCGCGCAGGTGAGCGCAGCGCTCACCGAGTCGATCTTCGCGACGACCTCGTCCTCCGCGCAGGCGGAGAACGTCCGCCGCTTCGGCGGGGACGACGCATCCCAGGAGCGCCTCGAGGCCCAGGCGAGGCAGGGCAGCCTCGCCTACGCCGTGCTCCTCGGACCCGACGACGAGATCATCGCGGCCTCGTCGGCGACTCCCGACGGCGCGCTCGACGCCCTGCGCGCAGGGCCGGCGCACGTGCGTCGCGTGCGAGACGGCAGCCCCTTCGCGCTCTCCGACGAGCTGACCTCGGGCGCCGGCGGGCGCGGGATGCTCGAGTACGCCCAGCCGGTCCCGACGGACTCGGGCATGCGCGTGCTCGTCAGCGGCTTCCCGCCCGAGCTCATCCACGCCTTCCTCGGCGGCTATCTCGCCCGCGTCCCGAACACCGCCGGCGGGAACGCCTACGTCGTCGACGGCAACGGCGTCGTCGTCGGCAGCGCCGCCCGCGAGACCGCGCCGACCCTCCAGGAGGCGGACGCCGGGCTCGCAGCGGCGCTCGACGGCGACGACGAGAGCGCTTTCGGAGACGACCGGTACTTCACGTCGAGCGCGGTCGGCAACTCCGCCTGGCGCGTCGTCGTCACGGCGCCCGAGTCGACGCTGTTCTCCGCGGTCCGCGGGACGAGGAAGTGGCTCCCGTGGCTCCTCCTCGCCGGTTTCGGGCTCGCCGCGGGCGGGGTCCTCTTCCTCATCCGTCGCGTCCTCGTCGGCGCCGAGCGGCTCTCGGTCGCCAACGACCAGCTCGAGACGACCAACGACGCACTCGAGCGGCGCGCGAGGGAGCTCGAGCGCTCGAACGCCGAGCTCGAGCAGTTCGCGTCGATCGCGTCGCACGACCTCCGCGAGCCGCTGCGCAAGGTCCAGATGTTCGCGGCCCAGCTCGAGGCCAAGGAGGGGGACCGGCTCTCCACCGACGGCCGCGACTATCTGCAGCGGATGTCGCGCGCCGGTGAGCGCATGCAGCTGCTCATCGACGACCTCCTCAAGTTCTCCCGCGTCGCGACCCACGCGCAGCCGTTCACGAACGTCGACCTCGGCGAGACGGCGCGGGCCTGCGCCGACGACCTCGAGGCCGTCATCGCGGAGTCCGGGGGCGCCGTCCACATCGGCGCGCTGCCGACCGTCGCGGCCGACGAGGCACAGATGCGACAGCTGCTCCAGAACCTCATCTCCAACGCGCTGAAGTTCCGCCGCGAGGGCGTCCCACCCGAGGTGTGGGTGGACGGGCGCCTGCGGGGGAGCTTCGCGGAGATCACGGTCCGCGACAACGGGATCGGGTTCGACCCGCGCTACGCGTCGCGGATCTTCCGCATCTTCGAGCGGCTCCACAGCCGGGACGCATACCCCGGCACCGGCGTCGGGCTCGCGCTCTGCCGGAAGATCGCCGAGCGGCACGGGGGGTCGATCACCGCGGACAGCACGCCCGGCGAGGGGTCCACGTTCACGGTCTCGATCCCCGTGCGCCACGACATCGGCGGGAGGGAGCCGGATCGCCGGCCGCCGGTCCCCGACACCGAGGAGGAGGCGCCGTATGCCGCCGCATGAGCGCCATCCGGTCACGATCCTGATGGCCGACGACGACGAGGAGGACCGGCTCCTCACGAAGGAGGCGATGGCCGACGCCCGGCTCGCGAACGACATGCGCTTCGTCGTCGACGGCGAGGACCTCATGGACTACCTCCATCGCCGTGGCGCCTACGCCGACGGCGGGGACCCGGCGCCCGAGCCCGGCATCATCCTCCTCGACCTCAACATGCCCCGGAAGGACGGTCGCGAGGCGCTGCAGGAGATCAAGGGCGACGCACGGCTGCGGCACATCCCCGTCGTCGTCATGACGACGTCGAAGGCCGAGGAGGACATCCTGCGCAGTCACGACCTCGGCGCGAACTCCTTCGTCACGAAGCCCGTGACGTTCGCCGGGCTCGTGGAGGTGCTCCAGGCGTTCTCCCGCTACTGGTTCGAGATCGTCGAGCTGCCGGTGAGAGTCCATGACGCCAGCAGACCCTGACGGCCTCCGGGTGCTCCTCGTCGAGGACGACGAGGACGACTTCGTCATCACGCGGGACCTCCTCGCCGCCCAGGACCGGACGACGGTCGCGCTCGACTGGGCCCCGACCTACGAACGCGCCGTCGAGGCGATCGCGTCCGAGGACCACGACGTCTACCTCGTCGACTACCGCCTCGGCGCCTGGACGGGGCTCGACCTCGTCCGCACGTCGCTCCCCGACTGCGCGCGGGCGCCGGTCATCCTCCTCACCGGCCAGGGCGACTACGCCGTCGACCTCGAGGCGACGCAGCTCGGCGTCACCGACTACCTCCTCAAGGACCGGCTCGACACCGCCTCGCTCGAGCGGTCGATCCGCTATGCGCACCGCCAGCACCTCGCCCTGCGGCGGCTGCGCGAGAGCGAGGAGCGCTTCGCGCTCGCGGTCCGGGGCGCCAACGACGGGATCTGGGACTGGGACCTCCGCGCCGACCGCGTCTACTACGCCCCCCGGTGGAAGGCGATGCTCGGGCACGGGTCGGCGGAGGTCTCCTCCGAGCCCGACGAGTGGCTCCTGCGGATCCACCCCGAGGACCGGGACCGCGTGCGGCGGGCGCTCCGCGCGCATCTCGACGGCAGCACCCCGCACTTCGAGAGCGAGCACCGGATGCGCCACGCCGACGGCGGGCACCGGTGGATGTTCTCCCGCGGCGTCGCGATCCGCGACGAGGACGGGACGGCGACCCGGATGGCCGGCTCGATGTCCGACATCACGTCGCGAAAGCTCGCCGAGGAGCGGCTCGTGCACGACGCCCTCCACGACGCGCTCACCGGTCTGCCGAACCGCGCGCTCTTCCGGGACCGGCTCGCGCTGTCGCTGCGTCGCGCCGAGCGGCAGCCCGATCACCGCTGCTCGGTGCTCTTCCTCGACGTCGACCGCTTCAAGGTCGTCAACGACGGCTTCACGCACCTCGTCGGCGACCAGCTCCTCGTCGCTCTCGGCGAGCGCCTCGCGACGCACATCCGGCCGGGCGACACGGTCGCCCGCCTCGGCGGCGACGAGTTCACGGTCCTCCTCGACGGCATCGGCGCGCCCGAGGACGCGGTCCGCACCGCGGAGCGCATCCAGGAGGTCCTCACCGAGCCGTTCGCCCTCGACGGCCGCGAGCTGCGCGTCACCGCGAGCATCGGCATCTCGGTGAGCGCCGCGACGAGCCGGCCCGCGGAGATGATGCGCGACGCCGACATCGCGATGTACGAGGCGAAGCGCTCCGGCGCAGGACGCGTCGCCGTCTTCTCCCCCGGGATGCACCACCGCGCGATGACGCAGCTGCAACTCGAGACGCAGCTCCGCGAGGCGATCGCCTCGGCCTCGCTGCGCGTCCACTACCAGCCGATCGTCCGCCTCGAGACGGGCGCCCTCGCGGGCTTCGAGGCGCTCGCGCGCTGGCCGCGCGAACCCGGGTTCCGCCCCGACGAGTTCATCCCCGTCGCCGAGGACACCGGGATGATCGGCGAGCTCGGTCGGCTCGTCCTCGACCGCGCATGCGGCCGGCTCGCGGAGTGGCGCGACCGCGGGCTCGTCGACGACGAGGTGACGATGAGCGTGAACGTCTCGTGCCGTCAGCTCGCCGACCGGGACCTCGTCGGGCACGTCCGCGAAGCACTCGACCGGCACGGGCTCCCGGCCCGCGCGCTGCGCATCGAGGTGACGGAGAGCACGATCATGCACGACCCGGCGCGGATGCGGGCGATCCTCGCCGAGCTCGCCGCGCTCGGCGTCCGGGCGCACGTCGACGACTTCGGGACCGGCTACTCGTCGCTCACCTTCCTGCACCGCTTCCCCGGCGAGACGCTGAAGATCGACCGGTCGTTCATCGGCCCGATGCTCGAGGACACGCGGACCGGCGGGATCATCCGCGCGATCCTCGCGCTCGCCCGCGATCTCGATCTCCACACGATCGCCGAGGGGGTCGAGACGCAGGAGCAGGCGGACGCCCTGCGCCTCGAGAGATGCGAGCTCGGCCAGGGCTACCTCTGGTCTCCCGCTCTGCCGCACCACGAGCTGGAGCGTCTTCTCGCCGGCGGCGGGCCTCTCAGCCCGGCGGCCCGGGCATCGAGCGCATCGACGCGGTGAGAGCGCGCTCTCCGGGTAGCGCGCGGCATGCCGCGCTCGATCTGGAACGGGACGATCGCCTTCGGGATGGTGAGCGTCCCGATCAAGCTGTACTCGGCGACGTCCTCGAAGACCGTCCGCTTCCATCAGGTCCACGAACGTGACGGGAGCCGCATCGCGCACCACCGGGTCTGCCCAGTCGAGGACGAGGAGGTCCCGCGCGAGGAGGTCGTGAAGGGCTACGAGGTCGCCGAGGACGAGTACGTCGTCCTCGAGCGCGACGAGGTGAAGGCGGCGGCGGGCGACCGGGGCAAGGTGGTCCGGATCGAGGAGTTCGTCGACTCGGGCTCCATCGACCCGGTGTTCTTCGAGAAGACCTACTACGTCGGCTGTCGCGAGGACGAGGAGGCCTATGCGCTGCTCCACGCCGCGCTGCGGCGCAGCGGGCGGGCAGGGATCGGCCGCTTCAGCTTCCACGACCGCGAGTACCTCGCGGCGGTGCGCGCGTTCGACGACTCGGTCCTCGCGCTGCACACGATGCGCTTCCACGACGAGGTCGTCGACGTGGAGGCCCTCGAGATCCCCGACCCCGGCCGCGCGCCGTCGAAGCGCGAGGTCGACATGGCCCGCCGGCTCGTCGACTCGCTGCGCGTGGACTTCCGCCCGGAGGCCTACGAGGACAGCTACCGCGAGGCGGTCCTCGAGCTCATCGACCGCAAGGCGGAGGGCGAGGAGATCGACACCGAGGTCGCCGCCGAGGAGCCCGAGGCCTCCGACGACCTCGTCGCGGCCCTCGAGGCGAGTCTCGAGAAGGCGGCCTGAGCCATGCCGCGCCCGATCTGGAGAGGGTCGCTGAGCTTCGGCCTCGTCAACGTGCCCGTCGAGCTCGTGAGCGCGGCACGCGACCTCGACTACCACTTCCACGAGCTCCACGAGGCCGACGGCGCGCGGCTCGAGCGGCGCCGCGTGTGCCGCGAGGAGGGCGTCGAGGTCGACTGGGACGAGATCGCCCACAGCTACGAGCGCGACGACGGCGAGACCGTGATCGTCACCGACGAGGAGCTCGCGACCGTCCAGCCGGAGAAGACGCGGACGATCGACGTCGAGGCGTTCACGCCGCTCGAGGAGATCGACCCCGTCCTCTTCGACCATCCCTACCTCCTCCTCCCGGCCGGCGAGGACGAGGGGACGCGGCGCGCCTACCGGCTCCTCGTCGAGACGATGGGCGAGTCCGGGCTCGTCGCGCTCGGCCGCCTCGTCCTGCGGTCCAAGGAGCACCTCGCCGCCGTCCGCGTGCGCGGCGAGGCCCTCGCGCTCACGACGATGCTCTTCCACGACGAGGTGCGTCCGACCGACGACGTCCCCGCCGGCAGCGCGCGGCCGGCGAAGGCGGCGGTCGAGGACGCGATCGCCGTCATCGACGAGCTCACCGTGGACTGGGACCCCGAGCGCTACGAGGACTGCTACCGCGAGCGCCTGCGGCGCGTCATCGACGAGAAGCGCGAGGGCCGCACCGTCTCCGCGCCCGCGCAGGAGCGCGAGCCCGAGCCGGCACCCGACCTCATGGAGGCGCTGCGGAGCTCGCTCGACGAGGCGAAGCGCCGGGGCACCCGAACCGGCGGGCGCAGCGCCGACGGCGACGGCGACCTCGCGTCGCTCACGAAGGACGAGCTCGCCGAACGCGCCCGGGAGGCGGACGTGCGAGGCCGGTCGTCGATGACGAAGGACGAGCTCGTCGAGGCCCTCAGCGGCCGCTGAGGCCCGCGACGATCCGCGGCCTTCTACGGAGAGCGCTCCGCGGGGCCGCGGGATGGCGCGGGCTCCCAGCCCCCATACGGTCGCCCCATGGCGACGCCGAGCACCGCTCCCGTGCGGATCGAGAAGCATCCGCGCCCCGACGAGGTCCCTCCGAACCTCGGGGACTACGACGAGGCGCGCAGGACGTTCTCCTGGGCGCGCGCCCGGGCCGACCTCGACGGCCTGCCGGGCGGGCGCGGGCTCAACATCGCCCACGAGGCCGTCGACCGTCACGCGACGGGCCCGGCCGCCGACGTCGTCGCCCTGCGCTGCCTCGGCCGCGACGGGACGCGGCGGGACATCACCTACCGCGAGCTCGCGGACCTCACGGGCCGCGTCGCCTCCGTCCTCGCCGGCCTCGGCATCAGGGAGGGCGAGCGCGTCGCCTCCCTGCTCGGCCGGATCCCCGAGCTCCACGCGACCGTCCTCGGCACGCTGAAGCGCGGCGCGGTCTTCACCCCGCTCTTCTCGGCCTTCGGGCCCGAGCCCATCCGCCAGCGCCTCGAGCTCGGCGACGTGCGGGCGCTCGTGACGACGCCGCGGCTCTACCGGCGCAAGGTCGCGGCGCTGCGCGAGGACCTGCCCGGACTGCGGCACGTGCTCCTCGTCGGCGGGCCGGACGAGATCGCGGCGGTCGAGGGTCCCGGCATCATCGACCTCCGCGCGGCTCTCGCCGAGGCCGACCCGGCCTGGGAGATCCCGCCGACCGACCCCGAGCAGCTCGCGCTCCTGCACTTCACGAGCGGGACCACCGGGACGCCGAAGGGCGCGATGCACGTCCACGAGGCGGTCGTCGCGCACCACGCGACCGGCGCCCTGGCGCTCGACCTCCATCCCGGCGACGTGTACTGGTGCACCGCGGACCCCGGCTGGGTCACCGGCACCTCGTACGGCATCATCGCCCCGCTCTCGCACGCCGTCACCGTCCTCGTCGACGAGGGCGAGCTCGACGTCGACCGCTGGTACCGCACGCTCCAGGACGAGCGCGTGGCCGTCTGGTACACGGCGCCGACCGCGATCCGCATGCTCATGCGCGCGGGCGCGGACGTCCCGCGCGAGTACGACCTCTCCGCCCTGCGCTTCACGGCGAGCGTCGGCGAGCCGCTCGACCCGGAGGCCGTCGCCTGGGGGGTCGAGGCGCTCGGGCAGCCGATCCACGACAACTGGTGGCAGACCGAGACCGGCGGCATCATGATCGCGAACGACCGCGCCAGCGAGGTCCGGCCCGGCTCGATGGGCCGGCCGCTGCCGGGCATCGAGGCGGCCGTCCTGCGGCGCGAGGAGGACGGCGAGCTCGTCCGGGACGCCGAGGGCCGGGTCGTCGAGGCCGACCCCGGCGAGAGCGGCGAGCTCGCGCTCCGCGCCGGCTGGCCCTCGATGATGCGGGGCTATCTCGGCCAGGAGGAGCGCTACGCGCGCTGCTTCACCGACGGCTGGTACCTCTCGGGGGACCTGGCCCGCCGGGACGAGGACGGCTGGTTCTGGTTCGTCGGCCGCGGCGACGACGTCATCAAGTCCGCGGGACACCTCATCGGGCCGTTCGAGGTCGAGAGCGCGCTCCTCGCCCACCCCGCCGTCGCGGAGGCGGGCGTCATCGGCGTGCCCGACGACGTGGTCGGCGCGGTCGTGAAGGCCTTCGTCGTCCCCTCCCCCGGCCACGCCCCCGACGCCGCTCTCGCCCGGGAGCTGCTCGGCCATGCCCGCGCCCGGCTCGGCCCGGCCGTCGCTCCGCGGGAGATCGCGTTCGTCGAGTCGGTGCCGAAGAACCGCTCCGGGAAGATCGTGCGCCGGCTGCTCCGCGCGCGCGAGCTCGGGCTCCCCGAGGGCGACACCTCCACGCTCGAGCCGGAGACGACGCGATGAGCGCACCGTCGCCCGGGCGCGAGGACGCGCTGCGCCTCCTCCGCGGCCTCGTGCGGATCCGCCGGTTCGAGGAGGCGTGCGTCGAGCTCTACAGCGCGACGAAGATCCGCGGCTTCCTCCACCTCTACATCGGCGAGGAGGCCGTCGCCGCCGGCGCGATGGACGCGCTGCACCCCGAGGACGCGATCGTCGGCACCTACCGGGAGCACGGCCACGCGCTCGTGCGCGGCGTCCCCATGGAGGCGCTCATGGCCGAGATGCTCGGGCGCGTCGAGGGCTGCTGCCGCGGCCGGGGCGGCTCGATGCACATCTTCGACGCCTCGCGGCGCTTCTACGGCGGGAACGCGATCGTCGGAGGCGGGCTCCCGCTCGCGGTGGGCCTCGCGCTCGCGGACGCCCTCGCCCCGCGCCCCGACCGCGTCACCGCCTGCTTCTTCGGCGAGGGCGCGATGGCCGAGGGCGAGTTCCACGAGTCGCTCAACCTCGCGGCGCTGTGGCGCCTGCCCGTGCTCTTCCTGTGCGAGAACAACCGCTACGCGATGGGCACCGCCCTCGAGCGCTCCGAGTCCGAGACGAACCTCTCGCTCAAGGCATCCGCGTACGAGATCCCCGCCTGGCACGTCGACGGGATGGACGTCCTCGCGGTCCGCGAGGCGGTCGACCGCGCCGCGACCATGGTGCGCTCGGGCGAGGGACCGGTGTTCCTCGAGCTCGCGACGTACCGGTTCCGCGCGCACTCGATGTACGACCCCGACCTCTACCGGGACAAGGACGAGATCGCGGCCTGGCGCGAGCGCGATCCGCTCGTCACCTTCCCGGCGCGCCTGCGCGAGGAGGGCCTCCTCGCCGAGGGCGAGCTCGACGACATCGAGGCGGAGGTCGCGGAGGAGGTCGCCGACGCGATCGCGTTCGCGGAGGCCGGCACGCCCGAGCCGCTCGAGGACATCGGCCGGTTCGTCACCGCGGAGGAGGCGGCATGAGCGGGACGGAGGCAGCCGCGGCCACGACGCGGCTCACCTACCGGGAGGCGCTGCGCGAGGGACTGCGCGACGCGCTGCGCGAGGACCCGCGCGTCTTCCTCATGGGCGAGGACGTCGGGATGTACGGCGGCTCGTTCGGCGTGAGCCGCGGCCTCCTCGAGGACTTCGGCCCGGAGCGGATCCGCGACACGCCGCTCTCGGAGTCGGCGTTCGTCGGCGCCGGCATCGGCGCCGCGCTCGGCGGGCTGCGACCGGTCGTCGAGGTGATGACGGTCAACTTCAGCCTGCTCGCGCTCGACCAGATCGTCAACAACGCCGCGACGATCCCCCACATGTCGGGCGGGCAGTTCGAGATCCCGGTCGTCATCCGGATGACGACGGGCGGGGGCCGCCAGCTCGCCGCCCAGCACTCGCACTCCTTCGAGGGCTGGTACGCGCACGTCCCCGGGCTCAAGGTCGTCGCGCCGGGCACCGTGGAGGACGCCCGCGGCATCCTCGCCCCCGCGCTCGCCGACCCCAACCCGGTCGTCGTCTTCGAGCACGGCTCGCTCTACGGCGTGAGCGCCGAGATCCCCGATCCGGCGCCCGCCGTGTCCCTCACCGGGGCCGCGATCCGGCGGCCCGGGCGCGACGTCTCGGTCGTCACCTACGGCGGATCGCTCCCGAAGGCGCTCGAGGCCGCCGAGGTCCTCGCCGCCGAGGGCGTCGACGCCGAGGTCGTCGACCTCCGGTGCCTGCGGCCGCTCGACACCGAGACGATCCTCGCCTCCGTCGCGCGGACGCACCGGCTCGTCGTCGTCGACGAGGCCTGGCGCACGGGGTCGTTCGCCGGCGAGATCGTCTCCCTCGCCGCGGAGGAGGCCTTCTTCGAGCTCGACGCCGCGCCGGAGCGGGTGTGCAGCCTCGAGGTCCCGATCCCCTACGCGAAGCACCTCGAGGACCACGCGCTCCCGAGCGTCGAGGGCATCGTCGCGGCTGCGCGCAGGACGGTGGCCCGCGATGGGTGAGTTCGTCATGCCCTCCCTCGGGGCCGACATGGCGGAGGGCACGCTCCTCGAGTGGTGCGTCGCCCCCGGCGAGGCCGTCAGCAAGGGGGACATCGTCGCCGTCGTCGACACCGACAAGGCGGAGATCGAGATCGAGGTCTTCGAGGACGGCGTCGTGGGCGACCTCCTCGTCGACATCGGGGCGAGGGTCCCCGTGGGCACGCCGCTCGCCACGATCCTCCCGCCGGGCGCGACGCCCGGGACGGCCCCGCCGCGAGCGGAGCCCGCGCGCG